>JAVBRV010000432.1:0-2733 GCA_031547585.1 Victivallaceae bacterium | reverse complement strand
AGCGCGAAGAGTTCGAAAAGACCCACGAGTGCAACTTCGCCATCGGCCTGTCCGGCGTGGGCCGGTTCCCCCGCCCCCAGCCGTCCCTTTCGCTCCTTCTGTCCCCCGGTGCCCGGCGGCGAATCCGGGCCTGCCGGAACGCAACCGCATGCGGCGGGGCGCTTGTGCATTCCGCCGCGTACCGATGGTTCGGCCGATGGTCACATCGGCCGTCACCATCGGCGCGCAGCGGCTTTGCACAAGCGCCTCCGTCTTGCATCTTTTCAAACTTAACTTGACGCCGGCGGAACAGCGGTGGACGTTCCGCTGACCAATTCGAAGAAGGGAGTCGGGCCGTCTTTCAGGAGCGCGGTGTCGACCCGGATTTCGAGGCCGTCCCCTTTCACCGTCAGCGGCAGCTCCTCGCGACGGCTGCCGTCGGCGCCGAGGGCGTAGAGCTTGAAAACGCCCTTTTTCTTCAGCGTTGCTTCGAGGCGGCCGGTTTGCAGCAGGAGCGGCCCTTTGCCGCGCTTCACCATCGTCACCTCGTCGGCGCTGACTTCCATGCCGGTGTTGGCCTCGCGGGTGATGTAGAGAAGAAGCATCCGGCCGCTTTCAGAGAGGGGCTTGCCGTCGAGCGAACTCGCCGACACCGCCGCATTCACCGTGCTCTTTTGAATGGCGAGAAGGCCGAGCTTTTCGCCGTTCCCGGCGGTCAGCGCCGCCGCTTCCGTCCGGGGGGTAATCACGGTAAAGAGCTTCTGCTTGCCGTAGAGGGTGATTTCGCCCGACTCATTCTGGTAGACGTCATTGGCGGGGTCGGTACGGTTCTCCTTCGCCAGAATGCCGCGCTTCTTCAATTCGGGGACGAAGGCTTCGAGGGTGAATTCGCTCTTCGCCGACTCCTTCGACACCGAGAAGGCTTCGCCGTCGATCACTTCGGCCCCGCTGCCGGGAGCGAGGCGGATATCCGCCTTCGCCACTTCCGGCGTTCCCGGAGGAACCGGCAGTTCGGGGAAGGCGATAGTAAAACCGGTCAGCATACTGATCCGCCGCTGCAAGGTGTTGGGCGAATGCTTGCTGTTTTTATTCAGGAAGTCATTGGAGAAAACCAGCTCGACCCGGTGCTTCGCCGGTTGCACGTCGCCGCGCCGGAAGAGAAAGAAAGCCAGCGCCGCGTTGGCCCGCGCCAACGGAGAATTGGCCCCCCGGAAAACGTCGGCGCCGCCGCGCGGCCACTTCGGGGTTTCAGCCACATCCACATAGTCCGCGTGCCAGAGAAGCGCCCCGAAGTGGTTGAAAGCGGCGTAAGCCGGGTAGACCAATCCTCCCTCGTAGCGGTAGCGGTTCCAGAAGGCGTGGCTGAGTTCGGAGATCACGATCGGCCGATCGGCGAAGCGCCAACAGGCGGCGTAGTTCCAGGAGCGGGCAAGGTCTTCGATCGAACTCACTTGCGGACAGCGGCCGCCGGGCTGGAAACCGGGTCCGGTGGGGTGGGCGTTATGGGTGTTGTGCGAAACGAACCCGCTCCGCTGCCAGCGCACGCCGGAGGCTCCGAGGTCGGGGTTCGAGTTATAGTTGCTCACCAGCCCCCGGTAGCCGATCCGGCGGAGATAGCTTTCGCACCAGGCGTCGCACTCCAGCGAGAGTTCGGTAAGGAAGAGGTGGAACTCCCCGGCAATCGGGCGGTCGTCCTGAAAATTGACCAGGGGAACCGCCGAAAAATCCGCCTTCCCCTGAAGAAGGGGTTCGTTCCAGGCGGCGAGCTTCTCCGGCGTGCCGTATTTTTTCGTCAGGTACTGCCGCCAGCGGGCGGTATAGGCATCGCGGGTCTCATCGTCGAGCCGGGCGAGTCCCGCGGTCATGGCGATCTTGGAACCGGTGGATTGCTCGTTGTACAGCATGACGCCCATCAGGGCCGGATCATCCTTCAAAGCGAGCCCGGTATGGGGATTCACCCGGGTGAGGAGGTCGGCGCTCTCCATCCAGCGCTTGCGGGCGGCCTCGACGCCGACCATCACCTGAGCCTTGGCAACGGTATTGAGGTCAAGGGAGACGTCGAGGTAGAGATAGACCCCCTGCTTTTTGCATTCGGCGTAAAAGAGTTCGGCGAGGGCCAGCTTCGCTTCATCAAGCTTACCGTCGTTCTTCTCGGGCGTACGAACCGTCATGCCGCCGAGCAACGAGAAGAAGCGGATAAAGTCGTATCCGGCCAGCCGAACCTGCCGGACGTATTCGGCAATCTCTTCCTCTTTGGAAACGCCGGCGCGGCGGTCGTTGAGGAGCGCGTACAAGCCCCAGTATCCGGCGGCGAAGCCGTAGAGCCGCCGGGGGACGCCGGGCTGCTTCTCGAACACCAGCGCGCCGGTTTCACCGACCAGGGCGCGGCCGTGTTTCCCCGCCGGGCCCGGCTCCAGAAAACCGGAGAAGTCGAGGGCGCTGCCCGGCTGAATCCGAATCGCTTGAAGGTCGGCGGCCTTCCAGCCGTCGCCGGGGTTGAAAACGACGTTATCCGCTTCGGCGGCGGCCAGAAAGGACGCGCCGAGCAATCCGGCAAAAAGGAGAGTGCGTTTCATGTAAACCTCTTTATTTGATCCAGGGGGAATTGGCTTCGTTCTTATTTTTCAGCTTGCCGCCGGCGCTGTAGAGCTGGGCCGAACCGGCTTCGCCCACCGCGCCCGCCGCGACGCTCATGGCGTGCCCGTCGGCATAGAGCACATTGCAGACATTGCCGTGCCACGGGAAGGCGACGTC
>JAVBRV010000198.1:0-8896 GCA_031547585.1 Victivallaceae bacterium | reverse complement strand
GCCATCCTGGCGGCCATGTTGCTGCCTGCGCTTTCCCGGGCGCGGGAACGGGCGCGGGCCAGCAGCTGCATGAACAAGGTGAAGCAGCATGGCATGGGCATTCTGCAATACTCCGCGGATTCGCGCGACTACATGCCGGTTTCGGAAGAGGCGAGCGCCTCCGGCGGCGTTCATTACCTCTGGCGGTTCCAGATCGGCCCGTACGTCGGCATCCAGCGCTCCATCCCGGAGTATGACAGCTCCGGCAAGGTTTCCGGGGACAACCAGGGGAAGGTGACGGGGAAAACCCCGATCTTCTTCTGCGAATCCACCCCGCCGCCCGCCGGAGGAGTCTTCGGCGACTACGGCATATACAGCTACGGCATCTCCATGTGCTACAGCTTCACCATCGGCTGGGGGTACGGCAAGGCCGGCCCGAGCAAGCCGCACAAGCTCAGCGACATCCGGGGAAAATCGCCTTCCGAAACGCTGCTGAGCGGCGAGACCTCCGACCTCTCCACCGACAGCCTTGCACAGCGGTCGATGCTTTACGATTCCGGTTCGGTCAATCCGATCACGGTGGGGACCCGGCACAACAACGGCATCAACGTCAGCTGGTCGGATGGGCACGTCTCCTGGATGAGCCACGCCAAGCTCAACGCCGGCGTCAACGGCGACCGGAGCTACTACTGGAAGCTGGTAAAGTAAGGACGTTCAGGACATGCGGACTATCGGTTTCTTTCTTCTCTTCTGTCTTCTCCTGCCCTTCGCCGGAGCGATGGAGGGAGTGCGGACGGTCAAGCCGGATTCGACGGGCAAGCTCCGGAGCGTGATCCGGTTCGACCGGGAGCTGCCGCCGGGCAACTGGCTGGTGCGCGCCGAGTTCCGGGTGGACTCCTTCTCGCCCGATGCCGAACTCCAGATGAACCTGGAATTGGAGCCGGCGAACAGCTTCAAGCTGCGCTGGCGCTCCTTTACACCGAGCCGGGAGTGGCGGCTCCTGACGCTGCCGGTAACCATACCGCATCCGGGCAAACCGGCGCTGGTGATCGCCTCCCATACCGGCCGCTTCGGCACGTTGGAGCTCCGCAACCCGGAAATTCTGGAGTTCAAACCCGCCCCGGGGGAGAACCTGCTTCCGGACGACGGCTACCTGAAAGGCGTCAAAGGCGAATTCCCCGCGCCCTGGTATCCGCAATTCGCTCCGACCGGGGAGGAGCGGCTGACCGACGCCGCGGGCTTCGGCGACTCCGGCACGGTGCTCCGGCTTACTGCCGGGCCGGAAAAGGGAGCGACGGTTTCGACTGTCCGCTATCCCTTCCCTTCCACCGGCAAAATCGAATTTTCCGTGTGGGCGAAAACGCCGGGAAATGGTGATTCCGCCCCTTTGACACTGCGGCTGCTGGGCGACTGGTACCAGTGGAGTCTGGCGAAAACCTTTCAGGCCGGCGGAGCCTGGCAGAAATTCACCGTCATCGCCGACCGGCTGCCGGAAGCGATCGCGCATGAACCCTATTTCTGGGCCAGGATCGACCTCGCGAAGAACGCGGCCGTCCTGATCGGCCGGGTCGAACTCAAGTGTACCGGCAAGGAAGAGGTGATCGCGGCGGTCAGGGATAACGAGATTGAAAACCACGCGTTCCGCTCCGGCACCTACGGCTGGCAATTGTTCACGGATGCCGCGACTTTTCCCGCGCCTGACCGTATCGGGCAATTCCGGGAGTGGCGGCCCCCCGTCTGGAAAGAGGATACCCTCACCCTTCACCCCTACACCAGCCTGACCAGCTCGACCTTCGCCTCCCTTCCGGACCGGGAGTACACGGTGGTGCTGCGGTTGAAGAACGCCGTTCCGGGCCGGACGGCCCGTCCCCGCGCCTATCTGTTGGATGGCGGCTGGCATTACTTTCACCGCGATTTCGAATTGACCGACGAGTTCCGGGATTACGTGTTTTCGGGCAAGCTGCCGCCTTCGTTTTACAACCTCTCCTATCTGCGGATCGACTCCCGTGAAACGCCGCTGGTGATCGATCGCGTCCGGGTCGTCGCCGGAAAAGCCGGGGATTTCGGCGGCGAAAGCGGGGCCGAACTGGATTTTCTCGGCCGGAACATCGTCGCCGAAGCCGACCGCGACGCCGAAGTGATGATCCGGCTGCGCGGCGCTCCCGGCGCGCGGACGGTCAAGGCCGAAGTGCGCGACTTCACCGGCGGGGTGATCCGGAAGGAGACGCTGGAGTTTCCTCCGGGCGGCGACCGGAGCCTCCCTTTCCGGCTCAACCCGGAAGGGCGTCGCGGCGTATTCCGGGTGACCCTCGGCGGCGATTCGCTGCAAAAGGAGTTCAAGTATGCCGTGTTGAAAGACTTATCCGGACTCGAGCTCCGCGAAATCCCCCTGGCCGGCCATCTCGCCCCGCTGGCGCAAATCGCCGATTACGACTTTCTTGACCGCTTTCTGGCTTTCCGGCGGCAGCCGTTCAACCGGTTTTTCCTCAAAGAGAACATGTCGTTCCGGCAATCTCCGGAATTGACCGAAGCGCTTCGGCGGCACCATCCCCGGCAGATTGTCTGTCTGGCCGGCTTCACCCCCGGCGAACACCAGATGAAGAGCAAATATGCCGTGGCTATGGAGGTGACGCCGGAGCTGGCCGAGGCGTATGCGGCGGATCTCGAACCGGTCCTTTCCGGCTTGGCCGGAGCCGTGCAAGGGGTCGAACTCTTTAACGAACCGTATTTATGGCGGTTCCGCGACGGTCCGCAAAAGGATCACCCGAACATGCTTCCGGGCAAGGTGGCGCGTTATCATCAAATCGCCCGTGAAGTTATTGACCGGAAGCAGCTTCCGCTTCAATTGATCGGCCCGGTGTCGCAGGAGAAATACGGACTCGATTTTCTCGGCGCGGGCGGTTTGGCGACGATCGACGGCTACAGCTTTCACGGGTACGGGGAGTCGGCCGACATCGCGGGCACCTGGGACCAGATCACCCGCACCCGCAAGTATCTGGAACGGAATGGCCGGGGGCGGCTCCCCATCCTGAATACGGAGCAGTACTACGGCGTCCGCCGTCACGCCGTCACCAACCAGGACAACGAGGCCGAGCGTGGTTACTTTTCGGATTCCGAGCCGGAACACGCGGCGAAAGTCGCGGCCGAACTGATTCACCACGCGGCGGGCGGCTCGGCGATGGCCTTTTTCGAGTACCGCTTTCTCTGGAGCGGAATCCGCGGCGACGAGACCGTCGTGCTTGATGCGCTCGGCATGGTCAACGCGGCGATTGAATTTTTGAGCAACGCCGGGCGCGGCGAACCGTTTCCGCTCGGCGGGGCGATGAAGTGCTTTCTCTTCCCCGACGCCGACGGCGGTCCGCTCGCGGTGATGTACGCCCTCGACGCCGGGGCGCGGGGCGAGCTGAAGCTGCCCGCCGGTCTCACGGCGTACGACGCGAACGGCAACCGGCTTGAGGAGCAGCGGATTCCGGTCGGGAACGCCCCCCACTATCTGCGGCTGCCCGCCGGGAAAGACCCCCGGGCGGTGCTTGCGGGGCTGGAGTTCCTGAATCTCGGTGAACCGTTCCGGGTGGAAGCGGCGATTTCCGGGCGAAACGAGGTCACGGTCGCCGTCGACAACCGGACGAACCGGCGGGAGACGCTCACCGTCACCCTGGCGGGCGAGGGGCGGGAAATCACCCTGGCTCCCGCCGAGCGCCGCGAGCTCCGTTTTCGGATGCGGGAGGAGTTCGCGCCGCTGGAGGAGCATACCCTCCGGATCGGCGTCAAATCCCGTCACGGCCATGACACGCTGGAGAAGAAGACCTCGGTCATCTACGCCCTTCGGGGCGACGGCACGGGGAAGCTGCTGGAGTATCCGCTCCGCAACCGGTCGACGCCGTTCAGTCTCCGCGAAAAGTGGAACGGTCCGGAAGACCTCTCCGCCCTCTTCTCCTGTTACTGGAACGAAAAGGGGCTCGGCCTCACGGTGACGGTCACCGACGACCGGCTGGTTTTCCCGGAGAGCGCGCCTGGGGGCTGGGAGCATGATTCGCTTCAGGTTTACTTCACCCTCCCGCGCAGCGGCCGGCAAAATACTACCGACGATTGCAGTTACATCATCGGCCTCTTGCACGGCAAAACGCCGTTCGCCTACCTCGACCGGGGGACGGCCGACCGTTTCATCGGTGAAGCCAACGCCACCACCGGCATGGACGCGGCAGTCGCGGTAACCGCCGTCCCCACCCTGAACGGAATCCGTTACAACCTCTTTTTCCCGGCGGAGACGCTTCCCGGCCTGCGCCTGGAAAACGGGCAGGGGTGCGGTTTCGCCCTTTTGGTCAACGACAATGACGGCAAGGGCCGCAAAACCGGACTCACGCTGACGCCCCCGGGGACGGAGCCCTTCCAGAATCAGCGCCTTTACCCGAGGCTGATCCTGACGGAATAACGGATTGCTGATTCGTTTGAATCAAAGTTTGATTCCATGCTGGCATATTCCCTTTTCGCGGTCTATATTGCGATAGATGGTTAAAAGGGAATATGCCCGTTATGTGGAAATTCATCTATTACTATATCCGCTCCATGCGGCTGTATTATGGATTGGTCAGCGGTTCGGCCGCGGTGACCGGGGCGGTGGTTTATCATGCCACATCGGGGACCGACCCCGGCTGGCGCACCGGGTGCGTGCTCGCAATCGCCTATCTCGCCTGGGGCGTCAACCAGATTTTCAACGATTGGAGCAATCTCCCCGAAGACCGGATCAACGCGCCGCACCGGCCGCTGGTGACCGGCGCTCTGGCGTTGCGTCCGGCGCTGGTCCTGTCGAGCGCGCTGATGGTGATTTTCGGCGCCGTCGCGATTTTCGTCAGCGTCTGGTGCCTGATCCCCATGGCGGCGGGGTGCGTATTCAATCTTCTGTACGGGAAGGCCAAGCGGTTCCCGATTGCCGGAAGCGCCGTCTATGCGCTCTCTCTCTCGCAATGCACCGTTTTCGGTTTCATCGGCAGCGCGGGAGGGCCGGTGAATCCGGGCGGCTGCGCCTGGCTATTGGTTCCTCTCTTTTTATCGCATATGCTGATGTGCCTGTACAGCGGCTTCAAGGATGAGAAGGGGGATGCCGCCGCCGGGAAGCGCACCCTTCAGGTGGCCTGCGGCGAAGAGCGGGCCCGCTGGATCACCGGCATCTTCTCCATGCTTCTCATGGTGCTTTATTTTGCTCTGGTGAGGTATGCCTGGCCGCCCTCCCTGTATCCGGGGGGCTGGGTTCTCTGTACCGGAATGGCCTGGCTGAACATCCGGGCGTTCCGAAAGGGCCGGATGCATGAGGGGACTGAGACAAATTGTCAGAGCTGCGCCTTGCAGCAACTGCTTCCGGGCTTGTTATTTGCGCCGGAGGTGATACTGTTGATGGTGGTCACCTGGTTTGCCATTCACGGTCTCTTTTGGTGGTATACCGATGAAAAAGAGTAAGTTCATCACCGGTTTCGGGAAAACCTTCTTTTACGGCCGGATGTCGCTCGGCTGCGCCTGGTATTTCCTGCCGAAATGGAAGGCGCTCGGCGGCGTCGCAGGGTATATCCTGCTATTGCGCCGGGCTGCCGGGTTCACCCGGATCTTCTACTGCCATAAGCTGCTGAAATTGCCGGACGGGCGCTATAAGCTCGACTTCTATATGCCGGCCTATCCCGGCGAGGCATTTTTCCGGGCGATGGAGTCGAAGCTGGCGGTCAAGCCGCCGCGCCCGGTGAGCGTGGTGTTTTCGATCTCCAAGGCCTGCCGGTTCCACTGTCCGCACTGCTACCAGCAGCTGGATAAAAGCGCGGAGCTGCCGCTGCCGGAGCTGGTCGCGACCGCGCGAACCTTGCGGGAGTTCGGCATCACCGCCTATGCCATCGAAGGGGGGGAGCCGCTCTTGCGTTTCGAACGGCTGGAGGCGGTGCTGCAAGAGCTTCGCGGCCTGGAGCTCTGGGTCAACTCCACCGGCGACGGCGCGACTCCCGAAAAAATCGCCGCGATGAAGCGATTGGGCGTCACCGGGGTGATGAGCTCGATTCACTCCGTGGACCACGAGGCGCACGACCGGTTCACCGGCGTGCCGGGCTCGTGGGAGATGGCCTTACAGTTCCTGGCGGATTGCAAAGAGGCGGGCCTGTTGATCGGCTTCAACACCGTGCTCGAAGACGACGCCATCATCCGGGGCGGCATCGATGAAATCATGACCCTTGCCGCCGCGCACGAGTGCGATTACATCCAGCTGATCCACCCTAAACCCTCCGGCAAATGGCTGGGGCGGCAGGCGAATCAGAGCCGGGAGGCGGTCGGGATTGCGGTCGAGGCGCAGCGCCGCTACAATTCGGCCAGACTCCGCCGCGCGCCGATCCTGACGGCCCAGGTCTTCGAGGAGTCCCCGGAGATGCTGGGGTGCACCTGCGGCGGGATCGACCGCTTTTACATCGGCGCCGATGGCGATGTGCAACCCTGTGAATTCGTCAATCTCTCCTTCGGCAACCTCCGGGAGGAGACGTTCGAGACCATCTATCAACGAATGCGCGAGTGTTTCCCCGTTCCCTGCTCTGAATGGATATGCAGCAGCAAGGCCGCCGAGATTGCCGAGGCCTTCCGGCTCTCCAATACCGAGACCGCGCCGCTCCCGTGGTCCTTGACCGAACCATTGGTCAAAGAGTGGAAGCACGAAGGCACCCCGACCGAGGTGTACCGGCAGATGCGAGTGTATAAAAAATGAAAATTCTCGTGCTGCTGAATCCCGCTTCGCGGAACGGACGCGGCCGAAAGCTCTGGCCCGCCTACCGGGCGGAGTTGGAACGGCGTGGAATCGACTATGACGAGGTCATCCTATGTGATATCGTCGAGGCGAAGCAACGGGCGGAGACCGCCGCCGGATACGACGCCATCGCCGCCTGCGGCGGGGACGGTACGGTCAACGCCGTGCTGAACGGAATTATGCGGAATCCGGGCCAGCCCCCGAAGTTGGCGGTGTTCTATACCGGGACCAGTCCGGATTTCTGCCAGGCTCACCACATTCCCTTGCAGCCCCGCGCTGCGGTGGAGCTGCTTCGGCGCGGCTCCACCCGCAAAATCGATCTGCTCTCCCTCGAATATGTCGATGAAGAGGGAGAGAGGGTACAGGCTTACGCCGGGTGTTCGTGCAATCTCGCCTTTGGCGCGGAGGTGGCCGGACGCGCCAACCGTTACCGGCGCGTTCTCGGGGATCGCCTGGGGACGTTGTGCGCCCTGCTGCCGGCTTTGCTGGCTTCGAAATCCTATTCGTTTGTGCTGGCGACAGGCGGCGAAAAGCAGGTTCTCGAAAATTGCAACCATCTCCTCTTTACCAAGATACCGCAGATCGCCTCCGGTCTGCGGCTGGATGTGGCGCTGGAAGCGGATGACGGGAAATATGCGCTCTGGTACGCCTGCGACATGAATTTCATCCGGTGGTTGAAAATCCTGCCGGGCCTGTACCGGGGCGGCCATGCCGGGGGCACGAAAATAGGGATGGAAAAGCTGGCGGTTTCGTCCCCCGACCCGAATATGAAAGTCGAGTATGACGGCGATCACCACGGGTATCTGCCGTTGACGGTTTCAATAGCACCGCGCTCGCTGGAGCTTTTTTGTGGAGGCTGAAAACATGGAATTTTCTTTTATCAACGAAATCAGCGCCATCCACCGGCGTTGCCCCGGGCAGGTGAACCGGGTGTATGAGGCCGATGCGGAAATCGTTCGGCACGGCTCGCAATACTTTCTCTTCTCCCTCGACGGTTTTTCGGAAAGGGAGGACTTTTTCGCCAACACGCCCCCGGAGCGAACGGGCGCCAATATGGCGGTCGCCGCCGTCTGCGATCTCTTGGCCTGTGGAGTCAAGCCTTTGTTCTACACTCAGTTATGGGATGTCAGCCCAGCGCAAAATCAGGATTTTTACCGGCAGGCGGCCGCAGGGGTCGAAGCCGTATTGCGCCGGTGCAACGCCTTCTGCCTCGGCGGCGACACGGGGCGGGCCGAAAGCTGGCGGTATGCCGTTTCGGTGTTCGGCATCGCCGGGCAGCCGCCGGTCACCCGGGTCGCCCGGGAGAAGGCGCCGTTCGACCTCTATGTCTCCGGGCCGCTCGGCGACGCCAACGCCGCCTGTTTTTTGCAAACCGCCATGCCGGAATTCGAACTGCGGCTGGCGGAGAGGGAGGTGATCGCCCGTCACGCTCTCTTCGCCACCGACAGCAGCGACGGTTTTCTGAACGCGCTGGAGAACTTCCGCCGGGTGAATCCGGGCCTGTCGCTGACGCTGGATTTATCCGCCGTTCCCTACGCGGAAACCGTCTGTGACTTGCCGGTTCCGCCGGAGTTCGCCCTGATCGGCGGCTGCGGCGAGTATGAGCTGGTTTTTGCTCTGCCGCAAAGCTTGCGCGGTCAGGTGCCGTACGCCCGGGTCGGTGAAGGCGGCTTCGACGGTTCGGGGATACGGCTCGAAGCGAACGGCAAGCGCGTCGGGAGCATCAAGTCGCCGCCGCCCGATTACCGGAGCGTCGAAGCGGATGAATATGTGGCGCTTACGGAGCGTTATCACCGGGAGATGATGTCATGAGCAATACCATTTTTGAACGCTGCTACGAGGGCCCCGCCGGAATGCCGTTGACGGCCAAGGCCGAACTCCTCGATGTGCTCCTACGCACCGAGCCGCCGGAGTATTACGACGGACTCCGCATGGTGCTGCTGGAAGGGGTGAAGCCGCTCACCCGGGTCCGGATGCCGAATGGGAAAATCCGGGAGATGCTGATGCTCGGCTCCAACTCCTTTCTCAATTTAAATTATCATCCGCGCATGATCGAAGCCGAGCGCCGCGCCGTGGAGCGCTTCGGCGTGGGCGCGGGTTCTCCCCCGCTTTACGCCGGGCAGACCGAGCTGCATGAGGAGCTGGAAGCCG
>JAVBRV010000146.1:0-18285 GCA_031547585.1 Victivallaceae bacterium | reverse complement strand
CGGCCATGGGGCCGGCCGCCTGCGCCTTGCCGGCGACATGGCCTGTCTTGAGATACTGCTTGAGTTCGTCGTCGGACCAGCCGCCGATGCCCTCGATCTTGTCCGAGGTGATGTTCGGCGCGTACCAGGAACCCAGGGATCCACCGCCCAGCGCCTTGCTTCCCGCTTCCGCCAGGAACAGGTGTCGCGGTGTGTGGCAGGTGCTGCAATGCTCCAACGCCCGGGTTGAGAATTGCGAATTCGTCAACTCCAGCGGCTTTCAGCTCAACACCTGTATCGCGCCGTGGTATGAGGCCGCTCCGGCCTCCAACGTGGCGGTGGTGAACAACCGCTTCATCAACTGCGCCCGCAACGGCATGCGCAAGATTCCGGCGGTGATTTCGATCACGGCGGAGGGGCCGCTGCCGGACGTCAAGGATCTGGCCACCCAGGGGGCGCTGGTCGACCGGCCGGTGCATCGGAACGTGGAGATCACCGGCAATGTGATCGACGGCAGCAGTCACGGGGGGATGATCTTCGCTTCGGTGGCAAATTTGACCATTCGCAACAACGAAATCCGCAACGTTTCGCGCGACACCCGGGTGAAGCCCTGGCGGCTGACCGAGCGGAAGTGGGACGAATATGCGGTCACCTTCGCTTGCGGTCTGGAGAACGTCGTCTTCGAGGGCAACCGCTTCGCCGATACCGGCGCGGCGGAGAAGAAGGGCGTCATCGCGCTTGGGGAAACGCTGCCCGACGGAGCGGTCGTCATCCGTGACAATGTTGGATTCCAGGTCGAAAAGCACGACCTTTTCCCCGAACGAAAACGCTGAGGCATAGCCGGAATATGATTGTTCACCTGATTGTCAACTCCCATCTCGACCCGGTCTGGCTCTGGAAACGTGAGCAGGGTATCGACGAGGTGCTCGCCACCGCCCGGACCGCCTGCCAGGTGCTGGAGGAGTTTCCGGAGGTCCACATCACCCGCGGCGAGGCCTGGTTCTACGAGACCATCCGGGAGCTGGATCCTGTCCTCTACCGGCGCATTCAGCTTCAGGTCGCCGCCGGGCGCTGGCATATCGTCGGCGGCTGGTACATCCAGCCCGACTGCAACCTCCTTATGCCCGAAAGCTACCGCAAGCACGGCGAGATCGGCGGTGAATTCTTCCGCCGGGAGTTCGGCGTCCGGGTGAAGACCGGCTTCAATGTGGACAGCTTCGGGCACGGGGCCTGCCTGCCCGATTTCTACGCGGCCTGCGGCATTGAAAATTACGTCTATATGCGGCCCAATTCTACTGAAATGCCGGGGGCTCCGCCCCATCTCTTCCTTTGGGAGTCGGAGAAGGGGGCGCGCCTTACCACCTACCGCCTCTCCCGCGCCTATTGCACCACCGGCCTCGACCCCGCCGAGAACTTCCGGCTGAACCTGGAGGCGACTCTGGCTGAAACCGCTCCCGGTGAAGAGCATGCCATGTGCTTCATCGGCGTCGGCGACCACGGCGGCGGTCCGGCCCGCGAGGAGATCCGCTGGGCGCTCGACCACCTCGAATACCGGCCCGGCGTCACCCTCCGTTTCAGCCACCCCGACGCCTATTTCGAGGTGGTGCGCGGGGAATTTTTGCCGCTCTACCGGGGGGAACTTCACCATCACGCCATCGGCTGCTACAGTGCCCTCCGCCGGATCAAGCGCGAGCTTCTCCGCAGCGAGGAGCGGCTGCTTCAGGCCGAACGCTTCACCGGAGAACCCGCTTCCCGGTGGGAGGAGGCGTGGAAGAAGGTGCTCTTCGCCGGTTTTCACGACATCCTCTCCGGCACCTGCATCCGTTCGGCCTATGAGGATATCTACGACGACCTGGGGAGCGTGCGGAGTGAGGCGCTGCGGGCGCTGTCGACGGCCGTCCGGCGGCGCAACGTCGCTTTGCCGGAGGCGCCGCACCAGCGGCTGATCTTCGACAATCCAGGCGGAGGCGATTACTCCGGACTCCTCGAATTCGAGCCGTGGGCCGGCTACCTCTGGGTCAAGGACGCGCCTCCGGCGCTCTACCATCTGGAGACTCTGGAGGGGAAAGTTATTCCGTCGCAGCGCCTTACCCCGGAAGCGCTGAACCCCCTGCTGCGGTATGCGGCACCCCTCAACATTCCCGCCGGGGGCCGCCGGATTTTCTACCTGATTCCGGGAGCCGCCCCGGTTGCTCCCGGCCGGGCCCGCGCCGGGGAAGGGGGGCGCGTCCTCGAAAACGCGCTTCTCCGGGCGGAGCTGGGTCCCGGGGGAGTGGCGTCGCTCCAAGCCGGGGGGCGGGAGTATCTGAGGGAACCGTCGTATCTTGCGGTTCACCCCGACGCCTCCGACACTTGGTCGCACGGCCTCCGCTCCTACGAGGAGCCGGAAAGGGAGCGCCTTACCGGCGGCAGCTTCCGCATTTTGGAAGACTCGCCGGAGGCCGGACTTCTCGCCGCTTCAGCCATGGATCTCACGAACGGCCAATGCCGCTTTTCGGTGGAGGATGGAGTTCCGGCGCTCCGGCTTCGGCTCCGGCTCAACTGGAACCGCACGCAGTCGCTGCTGAAGTTCTCGCTCCCGGTGGCTTTTCCAGTCCGGGAGTGGCTGGGGGGCTGCCCCGGCGGCACGGTCCGGCGTCCGGCGGACGGGGCGGAGTACCCCTTCTACCGCTTCGCCGTGCTGGAGGGGGAGGGAATGGCGCTCGCCGTGGTCAGCGCCGATTTTTTCAGCGCCGACCTCCGGTCGGACGGCACGCTGCGGCTGACGCTCCTGCGTTCGCCCTACTACGCGCACCACGACCCGACGCCGGTTCCCGAAGGCACCTTCGCCCCCGTCACCGACCGGGGGGAGCATGAGTTCGACATCACCCTCCTCGCCCTCCCGGAGTACGACCCGAAGGCCATCGCCGATGAGCTGCTCCGGCTGGAACAACCCATCCTTTTCAGTGAACTTACGCGCTAAACAGAGCGCAGGCGAGCCAGCCGAGGGTCAGCAGCTCGGAGGCCTCTTCGAAGGCGCCGATGGTGTCGCCGGTGCCGCCGCCTAATGCGTGGTTGGTGAAGGCGCTCCACCCCCAGGCCGCGAAGGCGAGGAGGAGGGGGAGCGCCGTTCCCGCCGCGCCGAAGAAGGCCCAGCCGACGCCGAGCGACAAGAGCGCCCCCACGAGTACGCCCGCCGCCGGGCGGGTGGCGAACCAGAAGGCCCCCAGACCATCCGGGCGGGCCGGGCGGCCGAGGGCGACGTAGAAGACGAGGCCCGCGCGCCCGTTGAGCAGCGCCAGGCCCAGCGCCGGAGCCGCGAAAGCGGCGGGCAAGGACGCGAGGAAGGCGAATTTGAGGCCGAGGAGGGCGAAGACCCCCGCCGCGCCCATCACCCCGACCCGGCTGTCGCGCATGATCTCCAGCTTGCGCTCCCGGCTGCGGCTCGAAAAGAGCGCGTCGGCGCAGTCGGCGAAACCGTCGAGGTGCAGTCCCCGGGTCAATCCCTCCGCGAGCAGCACCAGGAACAGCGCCGCTGCAAGGGGCGGCATGACGGCGTACAATCCCCAGGCGAAGAGGAAGAAGATCAAACCGAAAAACGCTCCCGCGAGGGGGAAGAGGTCGATCGAACGCTTCAGTTCTCCTTCCGTGGGGGTGAAGCCCCCGAGGGGGAGCGCCGACAGGACCGACAGGGCGGCGAAAAACGTCCGTCTCATTTCAACCCCTCGCTGCTGACTTCGGCGTCTTCGAAGGTCTTTTCTTCATTGTACAAGAGGGCGGCCGCATCCACCAGATTCATTGCCAGCGCCGCGCCGGTTCCTTCGCCGAGCCGCATGCCGAGGTCGAAGAGAGGGGCTTTGCCGAGGAGTTCGGCCATCTTTTTGTGCCCGGGTTCGGCGCTGCCGTGGGCGAGGATCATATAGTCGCAGCTGGCAGGAGACAGCGCCGCAGCGAGGAGCGCCCCGGCGCTCGAAATGAAGCCGTCGACCACCACCGGGCGGCGCAAGCGGGCCGCGCCGAGGATGAGCCCCGCGATGCCGCCGATTTCGAAGCCGCCCACCTTGGCCAGCACGTCCACCGGGTCGGCGGGGTCGGGCCGGTTGCGGTCGATGCCGCGCTGGATCGCCGCCGCCTTGTGGTCGAGCTTCGCGGCCGCCAGCCCTGCGCCGATGCCGACGTAGGGGCGGGCGTGGGGAGCGCGGGCCAGCACGGTCAGGATGGCCGACGAGGGGGAGGTGTTGCCGATGCCCATTTCGCCGGTGCCGAAGAGGTCGGTATGGGGGGCGAGGTGCTCGGCGACTTCGATGCCGGTCTCCAGCGCCCGGACCGCTTCGTCGCGGCTCATGGCGGGGCCGGCGGCGAAGTTGGCGGTTCCCCGGGCGATCTTGCGGTCGAGCATCAGGCCCTCTTTCACCAGATCGGAAAAGTCGTCGTCGACGCCGAGGTCGACCACCGTCACCTCGGCTCCGGCGTTGCGGGCGAGGAGGTTGACGGTGCCGCCGCCCCGGGCGAAGTTGCGCACCGCCTGGGCGGTGATCGACGAGGGCTGCGGGCAGACCCCTTCGGCGACGATGCCGTGGTCGCCCGCGAGGAGAACGATCCGTTTACGGGTAAAGTCGAGCGGCGTTTGGCCGGTCATGGCGACGAGTTCGACGGCGAGGAGGGTGAGCCGCCCGAGGGAGCCGGGCGGGATGACGAAGGAGGCGACGCGCTCTTCGGCCTGGCGGCGGAGCTCCGGGTCGGCGGGGCGGATGGCGTCGAGAGTTTGCTGGAGGAGTTTCATCTTATTTGATCCTTTGCGGAATGCCGCAGACGACGAGGTAGACTTCACTGGCGGCGGCGGCCAGCAGCGTCCCGCAGCGCCCGGAGGCGTCGCGGAAGCGGCGGGCCAGGGCGTTTTCGGGGACGAGGCCGAAGCCGAGTTCATTGGTCACCACCGCCGCCGTGCCGGGGACGCTTTGCAGGGCCGCCAGCAGCTCCCGGCAGGCGGCGGCGGCTTCGTCTTCGGTCAGGTTTTCGCGGCGGAAGAAGAGGTTGTTGAGCCAGAGGGTCAGGCATTCGAGGAGGAGCCCGTCGCCGCCCGCCTGCTTCGCCCGGGCGATGGCGGCGGGGAGGTCGACCTCTTCTTCGATGGTCTCCCAGCCGCGCCCGGCGCGGGCCTCCTGGTGGCGGCGGACCCGTTCGCGGGTCTCGTCGTCGAGGACGGGGCTGGTGGCGAGGTAGAATTTGCGCTCCGAACGCGAGGCGACCAGCTCTTCGGCGAAGGCGCTTTTGCCGCTGCGGCAGCCGCCGGTGACGAGAATGAGTTTACCCTTCAATTTCAAACCCTCCTTTTCGATGGTGCAACAAGGTGAGCGAGCCGCGCGGCGGCATTTTCCCCAGAATCCGGAGGAGGACGCCGCCGTGGGTGAACCAGGCGGCGCACCGGCAGGGCAGCGCCAGCGTGTCGGCGAGGGCGGCGTCGATCCGTCGGTGGAACTCCGCCGCGCTTTCGCCGCCGGGGAAGGCCATCCGGTCGGTCTCCTCGAACCAGATCCGGAGGAGTCCCGGGGGGGCGACGCGCTCGATCTCCTCCATGGTCAGGTTTTCCCAGTCGCCGAAGTGGACCTCCTTCAGCCGGTCGTCGAAGCGCGCTTTTTCGGCCCACTCCTTTCCGGCGGCGATCTCCATCGTTTCCCGGGCGCGGGCGAGCGGGCTCGACCAGACCGCCCCGACCGGGTGACGGCGGAAGGCTTTCCGGAGGCGGCGCGACTGTTCGCGGCCGGTTTCGTCGAGCGGCACGTCGGTGTGGCCGAAGAACTGCTTGCGGCGCTCCTCAGGGACCTCGCCGTGACGGATTAAAAGCAGGGTTTCTACCGGCATAGCAACACCCCCACCAGGAAAAGAAGCAAAGTCGAGAGCATGGAGAGCGCCGCCAGCTGCTGCGCCCGCAGGATGTCGTTGGCCACCAACCGGCTGCGTCCGTTGCCCCAGGCGGGATACTCTTCGACGGTGTCGCCGTAGCGGGTGGCGCCGCCGAGGCGGATGCCGAGGGCGGCGGCGAAGGCGGCCATGCTCCAGACGGAGTTCCAGCTGGGGTGGGTATGGCGGTTCTCCCAGGCGGTGCGGAGGGTCGCGCGGAAGCCGCCGCCGAAGAGCGGCGCGGCGAGGGCGATGCCGAGGGTGGTCAGCCGCGCCGGGAGGAAGTGGAGGAGGTCGTCGGCGCGGGCGGCAATGCGTCCGAAAGTGAGGTAGCGCGCATTCCGGTAGCCCCACATGGCGTCGAGGGTGTTGGCGGTGCGGAGGAACACCGCTCCGGCGGCGAGTCCGGGGAGCCCGCCGACGACGAAGCCCGCCATTCCCCAGAAGAGGGCGCTGGTGACCGCGTCGACCAGATTTTCGGAGAGGCTCTCGATGCCGCCCCGGACGATGTCGGAGTGGCCGAGGTTTTCGGTGTCGCGGCTGACGATCATCGACAAACGCTTCCGCGCCAGCGTGAGGTTGCCGGAGAGCAGCGGCCGCCGGATGGCGGAGGTGTGGGTAATCAGGCTGCGGAAGGCGATGGTGAAGTAGAGCCAGAGCCCCGCCGTCAGGATCTCCCAGCGCGGCCCGAGGAGACCGGCGAGGCGGGTGGTGGCCCATGCCCCCAGCGCCACCGGCAGCACCGCCAGCAGCCAGCCGAGGAGGCCGGAGAGAATGCCGTTGCCGAAGAGGCGGCGGCAGCGCCCTTCGACCCGGGCCGCGTAGCGCCCGAAGACGGCTACCGGGTGGCTCGCGCCGCCGGGGTCGCCGAAAAGAAGGTCAAGCAGGATGGCGAGAAGGAGGGTGAGTAGTAAAGCGCTCATGGGCATACTCCCGTAAAGGCGGCGAGGGCCGCCGGGGTGGAGGCGAAGTGAAGGTGGAGGTAGCTCCCCATCACGTTGTTGCGGATCGTTCCTGCAATGGAGTGTTCCCCCCGCATACTCTCGCAGTCGAAGAGATCGGCTTCGCCGTCGATCGTCGAATAGTGGAATTCATGACCCCGCAGCTCCGTCCCCGCCGGGCCGAAGGGGGAGTCGACCAGGGTGGTGGCCCGGCGGTAGCCGAGGGCGGCGGCGCGGTCGTTCATCTTCGCCTCGCCGGGCAAAAGCCCGACGAAGGGCGTGCCGGGGAAGCCCTGCGCGAGATAGAGATAGCCGCCGCATTCGCCGTAGACGAAGCCGCCCTGTTCGGCGAAGGCGGCGACGGCGCGGCGCATCGACTGGTTGGCCGAGAGTTCGCGGGCGTACAGTTCGGGGTAGCCGCCGCCGAACCAGAGGGCGTCGAGCGCCGGGGGGAGCTCTGCGTCGCGAAGGGGCGAGAAGGGGACAATTTCGACTCCGCGCTCTTCGAGCAGTTGGAAGTTTTCGGGGTAGTAAAAGGTGAAGGCTTCGTCGCGGGCCACGCCGAGCCGACGCCGTTTGCGGGGGAGGGGAAGCGCGGGGGGCGCTTCGGGGCGCGGCATCCGGGTGACGTCGAGGAGGAGGTCGAGGTCGATTTCGGCTTCGGCTTTGGCGGCGAGGCGGTCGAGGAGGGGGGCGCCGAGCTCGCGGATTTCGAGGCCCAGGTGCCGTTCGGGGAGGCGCAGCGATTCGTCGCGGCGAAAGCTGCCGAGGAGAGGCGGCAAATCGTTCTCCTTCAGCGCTTCGGCGAGGAGTTTGCCGTGGTTCGGGGAACCGGTGAAATTGGCGATGACCCCCGCCGTGCGAAGCCCCGGCAGCCAGTCCCGGAAGCCCTTGACGAGGGGGGCGAGGGAGCCCGCCATGCCTGTCGCGTTCACCACCAGAATCACCGGAAGGCCGAGGCTGCGGGCGAGTTCGCCGGTGCTGCCTTCGCCCGCCTGCGAGCCGTAGCCGTCGAAGAGGCCCATCACCCCTTCGACCAGGGCGAGATCGGCTTTGGCGGCGTGACGGCGAAAGCTTTCGCCCGGGTCCGGCTGGAAGAAGCTGTCGAGGTTCAAGGAATCGCCGCCGGCGGCCTGGCGGTGAAAGAGGGGGTCGATGTAGTCGGGGCCGCACTTGAAGGGGGCGACAGCGAGTCTGCGCTTTCGGAAAGCGGCGAGGATGGCGAGGGATAGGGTGGTTTTCCCGCTCCCTGAGCCGGCCGCGCCGAGGACGAAGGCCGAAATGTTATTCGGTGAAGCCATATTTCTCCCGATAGCCGCGCGGTACGTACAGGCGTTTGCCGGTGAAGATGGTGTCGGAGTTGCCGAGAATGACGACGGTGGTCATGCCGACCGCGTCGAAGGGGAAGTTCCCGAGGGTGCAGAACCGGACCTCTTCGTTTTCGCGGTAGGCGTTCTTCACCAGTGCCGCCGGGAGGTCGCCGCCCGCCGCCTGGAAGGTTTCGACCGCGAAGGGCAGCAGCTCCCGCCGCCGGGTACTGGCGGGGTTGTAGAGGACGGTGACGAAATCGGCCTCGGCGAGAGCCTTCAACCGTTTCTGGATCAATTCTTTGGGGGTCATGAGGTCGGAGAGGCTGACCACCGCGAAATCATTCATCAGGGGGGCTCCCGCGAGGGCGGCGGCGGCGAGGGCGGCGGTGACGCCGGGGACGACTTCGATTTCGATCTCGCGGTAGCGCTCCAGCTCCACCAGCTCATAGAGCAGCCCGGCCATGCCGTAGACCCCCGCATCACCCGAGGAGACCATGGCGACCGTCTCCCCCCGGAGCGCGTATTCGAGCGCTTCCCGGCAGCGGTCCACTTCGGCGAACATATTGCCCTCGATCAGCTTTTTCCCTTTGGCCAGGTCGCCGAGCTCTTTGATGTAGAGCTCGTAACCGGCAAGGACCGAACAGCTTTCGATCACCCGGCGGGCTTGCCCGGTGAGGAGTTCGGGGTTGCCGGGACCGGTTCCGACGGCGTAGATTCGTTTCATATCCATTCCTCCTCCGCGGCGGCTACGGTGACCGCCTCGGCTGCCTGTTTCGGCAGAATCAGTTTCCCTTTTCCATGAAGCGCGGCGAGGGCCGCGGCCTCCGATGCTGAATTCAGCCCCAACTCGCGCTTCGCCGTTTCCGAGGGGTGGGGGACCTCGATCGCGTTCAGCTCCTCCGTCGGGAAGAAGAAGAGGGGGAGCTCCAGCCGGGCGGCGAATTCGAGCAGGCCCGGCTCCTCCTGCTTGACCCCGGGGGCAGCGAGAAGGGTCACTTCGTCAAGCGGAATCTTTGCGGCGGCGAGGGCTTCCCGCACCACTTTTTCGATGGCGTCCGCAGATACTCCTTTGCGGCAGCCGAGGCCGAGGGCCAGTTGCCGCCGTTCGAAGCGCAACGTCTTATCGGTGGCTTCGTTTTTGATGGCGATCGCGCCCCCCTCTTCCCAGCCCGCCAGGCGGAATTCGGGGCGGTCGGCGCAGTATTTTGCAAAGAGCGCGGGCGGCATGGTGATTTCGAAGGAGGCTCCCTCCAGCACCGCCGCGGCGGTTTCGGCGAGCAGCTCCGGGTTGACGATGCGGTAGCGGTGGCGGGCGGCGATTTCATCGAAGGCGGGGAGTCCGCGCACGTCGCTGGCGGTGGTGATGACGGGCTTGCCGCCGGTGATTTTCGCCGTGGCGCGGGCGAGGCGGTTGGCCCCGGCGACGTGGCCGCCGAGCAAGCTGACCGCGTAGTCGCCCGCCTCATCGGCGACCACCACGGCGGGGTCGTGGAGCTTATTCTCCGCCAGCCGGGCGAGGTGGCGCACCGCGATTCCGGCGGCCATGACGAGGATGAAGCCGTCGAATTTCGTCCAGGCCTCTTCGAAGGCTTTGGCGAATTCGCCGTCGGGGTAGCTCCGCCGCCGCAGGGTGGGGACTTCGAGGGCGTGCTTCTCCGGGGCGAAGACCACCGCGCCGTCGATTCCGGCGGCGATTTCGGCGGCCTTGCGGACGGCCCGGCGGGTGAGCCCGAAGAGGGCGACGCGGCCCTGGAAGGCCTCCGCGTCGCGGAAGCCGTGGGCGAAACCGGCGTCGTAGAGCTTCGAGAGCTCCCCCCGGTTCGCCAGCACCTCGCCGACGACGATCATCGCCTGGCGCTTGATGTGCGCTTCGCCGGCCTTTCCGGCGATGTCGGCGAGGGTTCCCCGCAGCACCTCCTGGTCGGGCCAGCTCGCCCGGTAGACCACGGCGACCGGGGTCGAGGCGGGTTTCCCGGCGGCGACGAGACGGTGGGCGAGGGCCTCCAGCTTGTCGGCGCTGAGGTAGATGCATAATGTGGCGCCGGTGGCGGCGTAGGTTTCGGGGCGTTCATTTTGAGGGACGGGGGTGCGCCCGTGGTCGCGGCAGAGCACCACGCTCTGGGCGACGCCTGGCATGGTGAGTTCGGTTTTGAGGGCGGCGGCGGCGGCAAAGACCGAGCTGACCCCCGGAACCACCTCATAGGGAATCCCCCGTTTCTCCAGTTCGCGGAACTGCTCGTTGATTGCGCCGTAGATCGAGGGGTCGCCGGTGTGGAGCCGGACGGCCCGGCCGCCGTTCTCGTGCACCGTCGCCAGCTTGTCGACGACGTCGCCGAGGGCAAGCTGGGCGCTGTTCACCCATTCGGCGTCGGGGGCCTGGGAGAGCAGCTCCTCGTTGACCAGGCTCCCGGCGTAGATGACGAGGTCGGCTTCGGCGAGGTACCGCATGCCGCGCAGGGTGATGAGATCGGGCGCGCCGGGACCGGCGCCGACGAATTGAACGGGGTGTTTCATGGTTTGCGGTAGACTCCGAGGGTGATCGGGTTGGCGGCCTTGAAGAAGGGGCCGTCCGCCCGGCTGATGTTGATGGTGATAAGCTCGCTCCGGTAATCCGGCAGAGCGGAATGCAAGGTGGCGATGGAATCCACCAGTACCGCCGTCGCCGCGAGGATTCCCCCCGGAGCGAGGCGTTCGAAGGAGCGGAGGAGGAGTTCGGGGAGCGCCGCGCCGCCGCCGCCGATGAAGACCCGGTCCGGATTCGGCAGTTTCGGCAGGAGCTCCAGCGAATTCCCCGGGTGGAGGGTGAAGTTATTGAGTCCTTCGCGGGCGAGGTTGGCGCGGATGTCGTCGCAGCGCCCGGCATCCTTCTCGACCGCATGCACTTGAAGGTGGGGAGAGAGCCCCGCCGCTTCGAGCCCGACCGAACCCGAGCCCGCGCCGAGATCCCAGAGTACGCCGGGGCCGAGGCGCAGCTTCGCCAGCACGATGGCGCGGATTTCGGGGTGGGTAATCATGCCCTTGTGATGCTGATAATAGTCGTCTTCAAGGCCGAGGGGGAGCGCGGGGACCGGGCCGGGGTAGAGATAGAGCACCGAGAGGGAGCCCGCTTCGATCTTTGCCAGTTCGGTGAGGGTTCCCTGGATGACCCGTTCGGAGGAGGTGAGGAGGTCGCAGCCGATTGCCGCCCGGCGGGTTCCGGCGGCGGGGAAGTGCTTCAGCAGCTCTGCGGCGATGGCCGGAGCGGGGCGCTTGCCGTCGCCGTAGACGAAGGCCGAGGGGGCGGCGAGAATCCGCCGCCACGGCATGAATTCCGGTTGGCCGTGAAGGGAGACGAGCGCCGCGCCGCTCCAGGAAACGCCGAGCCGGGCCGCCAGCGTCTGGAAGGCGGTCGGGGCCGGGTGGAAGACAAGCCGCTCCGGCGGAGCGAGTTCCGCCAGCGTGCCGCCGACGCCGTGATAGAGGGGGTCGCCCGAGGCGAGGATGGCGAAGGTACGGGTCCCCAGTGCTTCAATTCGGGCGGCCAGCATCTCGCGGAGGTTGCCCTCCAGGGGGATGCGCTCGCCTTTCGCTTCGGGGGGGAGCGCTTCCAAAAGCCGCCGCCCGCCGGCGATCCAGTCGACGTTGACGAGGATGTCGAGCTGGGCCGGGGTCCAGCCGCCTCCGAAGCCGAGAACATAGATTGGACTCATCGGATTCTACCTCCTTGTTCATCATACAGCGCCAGAACGAGTTCGGCGGGCGCGGCCCAGCCGGATAGGACTGCGAAGGCCTGCGGATAGACTTGGGTAAGAAAGGCGCGGAACTCCGCCGCCGGAATCCGGGCCGCCAGCTCGCCGATGCTCTTGACGGATAGGTTGATGCCGAATTCGGGAAGCCTCCCGGTGTCGAGTTCGGCTTTATGGGCGTGGGTGTTTTTGAGGCCGCAGGCGTATTTGTAGAGTTTACCCGGCATGCAGCCGACGATGACCCGCTTGAGCTGGGCGCGTGAAGCCGCCGTGAGGGCGACGTGGATGAAGTCGGCGATGGGGATGATCGCATTCGGACCCAGCTCCGGGAAGTCGCGGCGGACGGCGTCGGCGCTCCGGCTGCCGGTGACGAAGGCGGCGGAGGGTTCACCCAAGGTCTTCACCTGCAGCTGGATGGTGGCGGCGTAGGCGGCGTTCGAGTAGGGGCGGACGATCCCCGAATTGCCGAGGATGGAGATGCCCCCCGCGATGCCGAGCGCGGGGTTGAGGGTCTTCGCCGCCAACGCCTCGCCTTCGGGGATGGTGATCACCGCCAGCAGCCGTTCGCTGGGCGTTTGCCCGAATCCGGCGGCGGCGAGGTTGCCCGCCAGCATTTTGCGGGGACCGGGGTTGATCGCCGCCTTGCCCACCGGAACCGCTAGACCCGGGCGGGTCACCCGCCCCACGCCTTGGCCGCCCCGGAGAAAGAGTTCGCCGTCGTTGCAGGGGAGGCAAAAATCCGCCTCCTCCGGCGTAAAGTTACGGTGAATTTCGACGATGATTTCGGCCCCGGTGGTGACGTCGGGGTCGTCGCCGCCGTCTTTAATGACGACGGCGGAATTCCCTTTGCGGCGGCAGAGCGGAACCGGCAGCAGCGCGCCGCCGGGGAGCCGGACCTCGATGAGAGGTTCATCGCTCCCCCGGTAGGCGGCGAGGAGGGCGGCGGTGGCCGCCGTCCCCGTGGTGTAGCCGTTCCGCAAGGTATTCATGCTTCCAATCCAAGTTCGAGAAGGCCGTGGAGCGTCGCCACCGCGAGGGGGCTCCCCCCCCGGCGGCCCGCGACGGTGATCCAGGGGACGCTGAGATATTGCAATAATTCCTTTGACTCCAGCACGTTGACGAAGCCGACCGGCATGCCGACGATCAGGGCGGGGCGGATGCGCCCTTCGAAGGTCAGTTTCGCCACTCCGGCGAGGGCGAGGGGGGCGTTGCCGCAGAGGAAGATTGCCCCGTCGATGCGGTCGGCGTTCAGCTCGACCGCCGCCAGCGCCCGGGTGATGTGGCGCTCTTCGGCGAGTTCGGCCACGGCGGCGTCGGCCACCGGGGTCAGGATCGCCTCGCGCTCGTAGCCGGGGTAAAAGCGTTTCAGCTTGGCGATGGAGAGGCCCGCTTTAATCATGTTCGAGTCGGTGTAAATCGGCGCGCCCCGGCGCACGGCGGCGAGCCCCGCTTCGGCCGCGCCCGGCGAGAAGCGGAGGTTCTCGGCCACCGCGAAGTCGGCGGTGGTGTGGATGAGGCGGCGGGCGACGCGCCACTCGGCGTCGGTGAAGCGGGCGCGGAGGAGGGGGGGCGTCTCCGCCTCGATGCGGCGGAAGCTCTCGGCTTCGATTTCGCTGCCGGAGAGGTTCCAGCTGATTCGTTCGAGTGTGGTTTTCATCAGTAGTCCAGCCCTTTCCGGGCGGGAACGCCCTGTCGGTACGGATGTTTTACGTCTTTGACTTCGGAGACCAGATCCGAAATCTCGATCAGTTCCGGCGGCGCGCCGCGCCCGGTGACGATGACGTTCAGCCCGGCGCGGCGGTTGGTTAGCTCCGTCAGCACCTCCGGGATATCGAGATAACCGTTCCGCAGGGCGACGGAGAGCTCGTCGAGGATCAGGAGTTCGCCGCCGAAATTCCGCAGCAGCTCCTTCGCCTGTTCCCAGCCCTTGCCGGCCATGCCCGCGTGGTCGCCGGGGCGGCTGGTGAGGCCGAGCCCGGTCGATTCGAAGAGGAGCTCCGGGAAGTAGCGGCGGAAGAAGAGCTTTTCGCCCGTCTCCAGCTCGCCCTTGATGAATTGGAGCACCGCCACTTGCCAGCCCCGGCCCAGCGCCCGCAGCGCCACGCCGAAAGCGCTCGAACTCTTGCCCTTGCCGTCGCCGGTGAGGGTGAGGAGGAGGCCGCGGTTCCGATCGGTTTCTTCCAGCATTTTACACCCCCAGCATGCGGTAAAGGTTTTTCATATCGATGCGCGAACGCACGTGCGCCGCGAGGCGGTTCAGCGCCTCCTCGGTGCCGTAGCGCGCGGTGACGCCGCCGAGCGGCGCCAGCCCCTTGCGGGCACGGACTTCATCCAGCCATGTCCGGCGGAAGCGGTCGTCGTCGAAGACCCCGTGAAGGTAAGTGACGAAGAAATTTTCCACCTCGCCGCCGACGATCTCGCCGGTTTCGCTCCGCATGTGGCGCATGGTTCCCTCTTGGAACTCGGTGACGCCGTGGTGGATCTCGTAGCCCGAGAGCGGCGTGCCGTCGGAGCGTTTGGCGCGGGTGCGGCGGAGCAGCTTTTCCCTCTTCATCACCGTGGTGAGGGGGAGGAAGCCGAGGCCGGGAACTTCGCGCACGGGGGATTCGATTTCGTCGGGGTCGAGGAAGCGCATCCCGAGCATCTGGAGCCCGCCGCAGATGCCGACGATCATTGCGCCGCGGGCGGCGGCTTCGCGAATCTTCGCTTCGAAGCCCTGTTCGCGGAGGGCGATCAGGTCCTCGGCGACGCCTTTGCTGCCGGGCAGGATGACGATGTCGGGGGTGCCGAACTCACCGGCATTGCGGATCTTCCGCATGGTGACGTCCGGCTCCAATTCAAGCGGCGCGAAATCGGTGAAGTTGGCGATCCGGCCGAGAGGGATCAGGACGACGTCGAGCGTCGTCTCGTGCTTCGGGGCCGGGCGGATAAAAGAGAAATTGACCGAATCCTCTTCGGGGAGGCCGAGGTCGCGCTGGTGGTCGATCACCCCCAGCACCGGTTTCCCCGTCATGGCCCGGACGTAGTCGTGCGCGTCGCCGAGCAGCGTCGGGTCCCCCCGGAACTTGTTAACGAGGAAGCCCGCGAGAAGTTCGCGCTCCCACGGCTCGAAGGTCGCATAAGAGCCGATGAAGGAAGAATATACGCCCCCCCGGTCGATATCGCCCGCCCGCAGCACCTTCGCTTCGGCGTGGCGCGCCATGCGCATGTTGACGAGGTCGTTTTTCTTCAAATTCACTTCGCCGGGGCTCCCCGCGCCCTCCAGGACCATCACCTCGTACTCCTTCGACAAACTGTCGTAGGCGGTCTTGACGCTCTCCCAGAGGCGGGCTTTGTTGGCGTAGTACTCGCGCACCCGCATGTTGCCGATCGGTTTCCCCAGCACCACCACCTGGCTGCCGGTGTCGCCGGTCGGCTTGAGAAGGATGGGGTTCATGCGCACGTCGGGGTCGAGGCGGCAGGCCTCCGCCTGGACCGCCTGCGCCCGGCCGATTTCGCCGCCGTCGGGGGTGACGAAGCTGTTGAGCGCCATATTCTGCGCCTTGAAGGGGGCGACCCGGAAGCCGTCTTCAAGGAGAATCCGGCAGAAGGCGGCGGTCAGCACGCTCTTCCCGGCGTTGGAGGCGGTTCCCTGAAGCATCAGCGCCGGGGTTTTGCGGGGACGGGCGAGGAACGGCGTTCCCGGCGCAAGGAGGGCCGCGAAAGCTGTCAGCAGCCGGTCGTTCTCTTTCGCGGTGCGCACGGCGACGCGGTAGAAGCCCTCGCCGAGACCGGGGTAATTCGAACAGTCGCGGATGGCGATCCGGTGTTCGCAAAGCAAGCGCCTCCGCAGTTCCGGGCGGCCGGTTTCGAGGAGAAGGTAGTTGGCCATCGAGGGGTAGACTTTGACCCCCGGCAGCTTCGCCAGCCCTGCGGCGAGTTCGCGGCGGAGCTCCGTCAGCCCGGCAAGGTCGTTTTCCTGATTCAGCAGAAACTCCATCATCCGGAGGGCGGGCGTCGCCACCGACCAGGCGGGGAGCTTGGCCCGGAGGCGGGCGATCACGGGCGCCGGGGCGAGGGCGTAGCCCATCCGCAACCCCGGCAGGGCGAAGAACTTGGTGAAGGAGCGGGTGACCGCGAGATTGGGCCGGATCGCTCCCCCCAGGCTGTACCCCGGCGGCAGGAAGTCGGCAAAGGCTTCGTCGACGAGGAAGTTGACGCCGGGATTCCGGTCGATGAGGGCGAGGAGGGCGGCGCTTTCGACCGCGTTCCCCGCCGGATTGCCGGGGTTGCCGAGAATGGCGAGGTCGCCGGGACGCAGCGCCTTTTCAAATCGCTCCGGGTCGAAGGCGAAATCTTCTTCGCGGCGGAGCGGAAAATGTTCGACCGGCATCGGGCAGGCGGCCTCGTACTCGAGGTAGCCCGGCGTGACGATCAAGGCGCGCTTGCCGCCCAAAACCTCCGGCAGCAGCGCGAGGAGCTGGTTCGAGCCGTTGCCGGTCTGGACGAACTCTGCGGGGACTTCGAGTTTCTTGGCGATGGCCTCGTTAACGCTCTCTGCGTAGGGTTCGGGGTAGTCGCCGAGCTCGTCGAAACTCGAAAAGTAGACGCCGAAGCTCCCCGGCGGCGGTCCCGCCGGATGAAGGTTGGCGCTGAAATCGAGCAATTCATCGGGGAGGCTGCCCGCCTCTTCCGCCAGCTTCCGGCGGTTGCCGCCGTGTTGAATGGCCTTCACGTTATACCTTCTTTCGCGCTGAACCGGTGGGGACGCAGTAGGGAATGCCGCCAGCGTCGAGCCGGACTTCGGCTTCGATTTCAAAAATATCCCGCAGCATGGCGGGGGTCAGCACTTCACCCGGCGGACCGGCTTGCCGGATTCCCCGGTCTTTTACCGTCACCAGGAGATCCGAACAGCGCGCCGCGAGATTGAGGTCGTGCAGCACCATGAGGACGGTGATCCCCCGTTCGCGGCTCCACTCCTCCACCAGCTCGATGATCTCGAACTGACAGCAGATGTCGAGAAAGGTGGTGGGTTCGTCGAGCAACAGGAGCTTCGGCTCCTGCGCCAGCGTCATGGCGATCCAGGCGCGCTGGCGTTCGCCGCCCGACAGGGTCGAGAGCGAGCGCTGCCGCAGCGAATCCAGCCGGGTGCGGGCGATGATGTCCTCGATCACCTCGTTCCCCCGGCGGTCGAAGGGACCGCGCCGGTGGGGGAAGCGCCCGAGCGTTACCAGCTCTTCGACGGTGAGATCCCCCGAAGCGTGGTGGAGCTGCGGCAGGATCGCCATTTTTTTCGCCAGCTCCAGCGTGTCGCAGCGGTGGACCGCCTTGCCGTCGAGCAGGGCCGCCCCCGCCTGCGGCCTCAGGATGCGCCCGATCACCTTCAGCAAGGTCGATTTGCCGCAACCGTTGGCGCCCAATAAGGTGACGATGCCCCCCTCGGGGACCTCGAAACTGACGTCATTTAAAATAACCCGGCCGCCGTACCCGGCGCGGATGTGGTCGAGTTCAAGCTTCATAGCGCCGCCCCCGCAGTAGGTAGAGGAAGAAGGGCGGCCCCAAAATTGCCATGATGATGCCCACCGGCAGCTCCGACGGCTCCATCGCCAGCCGCCCCAGGGTGTCGCAGCCGGCGACCAGGATTCCCCCGAAGAGGGCCGAGGCGGGGAGGAGGTAGCGGTTGTCCGAGCCGATCAGCATCCGGACGATGTGGGGGGCGATAAGGCCGACGAAGCCGAGGAGCCCCGCCACGCTGACCGCCGCCGCCGCCAAGAGCGCCGCCGTGGCGAGAAGAAGAAAGCGCGTTCGCTCCACCCGGAGCCCCAGGCCCACCGCCACCTCGTCGCCGAGGGCGAGGATGTTGAGGCGGTTGCTCCAGAAGAAGGCGGCGAGAAGCCCCGCCATCATATAGAGGCCGACTTCGCGGAGCTGGCTCCAGCTGCGGGTCGAGAGGGAGCCGATGGAGAAATCGAGGATTCCCCCCGCCTTCTCCGCGTGGAAAAGCAATACCGCGCTGCTCATCGCCCCCAGCATCGCCGACACCGCCACCCCGGCGAGGATCAGCCGCACCGGGCTTGCGCCGCGCTTCCAGGCAAGGCCGTAGACGAGGAGCGCCGTGGTTAAAGCCCCCAGGAACGCCGCCGGAATGAGGAGGTTCCCGTAGGCCGGGAAGGCCAGCATCACCAGGATCCCGGCCAGGCCCCCGCCGGCGGAGATGCCGATCACGCCGGGCGCGGCGAGGGGATTGCGCATCACCCCCTGAAGGATCGCCCCCGACACCGCGAGGCAGGCCCCGACCATCGCCCCCAGAAGGACCCGGGGGAGGCGGATGTTGACCAATATCTGGTAGTGCATCCCCTGATCGCGGTCGGTGAAAGCGGCGAGGAGTTCGGGGTAGGTGAGCTTCAAGGCCCCCGTCGACAGGCTGGCCGCCAGCACGACGACGAGGGACAGGAGGAGGAAGGCGATGGT
>JAVBRV010000362.1:0-3346 GCA_031547585.1 Victivallaceae bacterium | reverse complement strand
TTCAACCCGGTCGGAATCAGCAACTTGATCATGGCCGGAAAGACCGTGTTGGAGTCGATCTCCGGCAGCAGGATCAGCCCGACCAATCCGATACAGCCCGCAATCAGAAAAAACGGCACCGAAAGAACCCCGCTCCAGAAGGTGCCGAACATCAATTTTTTCCGGTCCCGGGAGATCAGCAATCGCTGAACATAAGGCGGCACCAGCGTTTCCCCGAGCAGAAACACCAGAAACAGCGAGACGAGGGCGCACAGCGGGACGCCGTCCGGGCGCAGCGACAGCCGTTCGTGCGGCAATTGTTCAATGACGGCATTGACGCCGCCGGCCCGGTGAACGCCGATGATCAGGAGGAGCGGCACCGCCACGATCAACAGACAGAATTGGACGGCGTCGGTGAGCACCACCGCTTTGATGCCGCCGATCGTCGAGTAGATCAGGATCACCACGCAGCCGATGAGCGCTCCGGCGAAGTACGGGATGCCGAGCAAACTCTCGAGGATCGCCCCCATGCCGCCGATCTGGGCGCCGAGAATGCCGGCGCACGAACAGAAACTCAGGATGCCGCCGATGACCCGGCCGCTTTTGCCATAACAAGGTTCGAGAATATCCCCGGTGGAAATGGCGTTCGAATGTTTCCCGATATGGGGCACGACCAGCAATGACACCAGGATGATCTGCAAACTGAATCCCAGCAGCATGACGCTGTAAAAAATTCCTTCCGAATAGACCTTGGCCGCGTTTCCCAGCGAAAAACCGCCGCCAATGAAGGACGCGCTCAGCGTGGCGAAGATGAAAAAAGTTCCGAAATTGGAATCCGAAACGGCGAATTCCTTGAGTGTTTTATTGGATTTGGAACACCAGAATCCCAGCCCCAGCACTCCGAGCACATAAGTCGCGATAATAATATAATCGATCATCCGGCATTCCCGCTTGTTTGTTGATTCGTAAAGGATTATAAAACAAGAGCATAAAATACATGGACTGTTGCGAAGTTTCAAGCCGGAATTGCAAAAGAAAAAGCCTTCGTCTGAAGGAGAAGGGAAGTCCCGCCCGGCGGGCTCGGCCTTGCGTTATTTCCATCCCCTCAACCCCGCTTCTTTTGAAAAGACAGGAAGGGGAAGGAAGACTTTTTTCCTCTCCCCAAGTTCTTCTCTGTCTCGTGAGCCAATTTCAAAAATCCTTTCGGCTGTTCGGACGGTCTGCGCCATCGACCTGCCGGGGGCGTCTTCGGGAGTTACCCTATGGGTAGCTCCGCTCAGACTACCCGGCAATTCGAAGTCGCATCCTCGATCCGACCATTCCGAAATTATTTTTGAAATTGACTCTCGTTACAAAAAAGGCTGGAGTTTCCGGTGGATTTGGCGGATTTGGGTCAGGGTGGTCTGGAATTCCGGAGAGGCGGGGCCGAAGTAGAAGAGGTCGCAGCTGTGGGTGGAAGGGAGGGGGAGGAGGCCGTCTGCGCCGGGGGTGACTTCCGAGACGCGGTCGTCGTAGAAGGCGTAGACGAGGTAGGGTTTGCCACGTTCGGCGGGGATGTTGACGGTGCGCGGCCGGGGGAGAGCGATCCGCTGGAAAAATTTTTTCTGTCGCATCGGTTCGATGCTTGGGGTGTCCCAGATGACGGCGGAGCGGCCGCCGGGGACACGGTAGAGGTGAATTCCGGCGTCGGGACCGGCGACGGCTTCGGGCTTTTCGCCGGCGATTTGCATGGCGCGGTCGAGGAGCCGGCGGCTGAAGGGTTCTTCGCGGTCGAACGGGAGCGGCGCGTGCATATAGAGAATTCGGCTGTGTCCTGCTTTTACTTCCGAAATCAGCGGGGCGCCGTGGTCGTCGGACAGCAGCGTTTGGGCATTCTTCAAGCGGTAGAGGTCGCGGCGGGAGCTTTCGCCGTCCAACGTGAAGTTGAAATCTTTCTCGATCCTGTCCAGCTTCAGCGGCAGACCAGCGCCGTTCGGGGATTGGCTGTCGAGAAAACGGCGGTAGGACTGTTTCTCGTCCCAGAGGATTTCCGGCACGCCGCGCCGTAGATTGACGGCTCCGGTGAAGAGACAGAAGGGGATGGCGGAGTGGGTGATCAGCGTCCGGTCCGGCTTTGCCTCCAGCCATTTCCGGGCGGCGGCGAAGTGCATCGTTCCGGCTTCCGACGGGGCGAAGATCAAAACTTGCGCGCGGTCGGCGAAACCGTCGGAGAGCGCTTCCTTGCCTGCCGCGTCGAAGGGATAGTGGAGCTGGTCGAGGAAACGCGCCGGATTGTTGAACTGGGTCATTCGCGCCGAGAAACCGTCCTGCAGTTCGAGGATGTTGCGGCTGGCGATCAGCAGTGTCCGCTTGGGGGCCGGGAGTTCGCCGCCTTCGCGGTGGCTCTGGAGAAAGGCGTACGCGCCCGCCGCCCAGTGGCCGTAACGGTCCCGGTGATAAGCGTTGGCGGGGCGTTGGCCGTTCCAGGCGGCTTCCATATACTGATTGTTGTAGTCGGAGGGCTTGGCGGCAGCGGAGGCGTCGTAGTAAAAGGCGTAAGCGGCCGCGGTGTCGTATTTGGTGGCGCCGTGACCGCCGTTGTTGATTTCGCCGATCATGTAGAGTCCCTTGCCGTAGCGGCGGAGGTTCCCGGCATAGAAACGCATGTTGTGATACCAGGCGTAGGTGCCGATCGGCGTACCGAAAAATTCGTAGCCGAGCTTGCCGATGCCGCGCACCCGGGCGGCGAGATAGTGGTCGTTGCCGTTGTAGACGTCCTCCGGATTGGTGCCGGAGACGATGGAAATGCCGCGTTCGGACGCTGCGTCGCCCATTTTCTGGAGGAACTTCAAATATTCATAGTGGTAGAGGGCGAAGAAGAGGAAGAGTTTCTTGCGCCCCGCCAGGCCGCTTTCGGCGGCTTGTTTTTCGGAGAGGGGGCGGAATTCATCCCAGCTGGTCAGCCCCAGTTCGGGGGGGGTGAAGGTGCGGTCGGTGAAGTTGGCGAGGTATTCCTGGAAGTTGTTTTTCCGGTATTGGCCGGGGGCGTCGGCGAGCATCAGTCCCTCGTCTGTGCCGGCGAGGTCGCGGCGGAAGGCCGCCACGGTCGCTTCGTCGAAGCCCCAGCGGCCGTGCCACGGCCAGATGTAGTCGACGCAGAGATATTCGGAGAGGCCGTCGCGCTTCATTTCGTCGAAGAGTTTGCCGAGCTGCGCGAGCACTTCTCCGGAGAAGCGGAAGCCGTGATGCGGCCAGAGATAGCGGAATGCCGTCGTGTCCCACTTGGCCGGATCGTTCATGGTGAAGCCGTCGTGACGGGTCATGAAAAGCTTCCGGTTGGTGAGATAATCCTCGATGCCGGTGGTGATGTGGTTTTCGAAAGTGGTTT
>JAVBRV010000501.1:0-6153 GCA_031547585.1 Victivallaceae bacterium | reverse complement strand
CGCCGACCTGCCGCTGGAGGTCAAATCGCCCAAGATCATCCTCGGCATCCAGCATGGCCGCGGCAGCATCTTCTACCGCAATCTCAAGGTTGAAACCGGCGACGTCATTCTCGACCTCGGTCCGGTCGCCAACATGGGGCTCCGCGACGGCGCCGCCCGCGACGGCAAAGGCGGCTGGACCGACGAGGGAAAGAACAACGACGCCGCCAACTTCCAGTTCAAGCAGGAGGAATTCGCCGGTATCCCTTTCCGGGTGACCGATCCGGCCAAAAACGACGGCAAGGCGGTCATCACCTTCGCCGGGGCGAAATTCCCGGCCGGAGTGAGCGAAGCGGTGTTCGACCTCCGCCCGGGCAAGATTTCGGGGAAGTGGCTCTACCTCCTTCACACGCTGACCCAGTGCCCTAAAGGAACTGTATTTAGTGATCTGGAAGCCGTCGGGAAGAACGGCAAGCGGGTCCGCTTCGAGCTGGAAGCGGGACGCGACGCCGCCAACTGGTGGGGTCCCGCCCGAAAACCAAACGCGGTTCCGGCTTCGGTCTGGAACAACGGTTCCACGCTGGTCGGGGTCTACGCCTCGCGGTTCCAACTGCCGCCGGAGCTGGGCGAACTGGCGGAGCTGCGCCTGAACGGCCGGAATTCCGCCGGTACCTGGGTCGTTTGCGCGATCACCCTCTCGGATCGTGAATATCCGCTGGCCGACGTCGCCGCCAAGGCGTTGGTCATCGAGGCCGGCGAGCGCTGGAAAGTGCTGCCGGTGCCGAAGGAAGCGGGCATCAGGCCGGGAAGCGCCCTCGATTTGCGCTCCTTGTTCCCGCCTGCCGCCATCGATGCGCTCGGCCGGATTCAGGTCGATGCCGACGGTCATTTCTGCGCCGAGAAGCGGCCCGGGGAGCGGATCCGCTTCCTCTCCGAGGCCCAGACCGGAGATCCCTTCCATGGGCGCAGCGCCTACAAGGTGCTGCCGGAATACGACACAAAAGAGCGCATAGAAGCGTACGCCGATGAACTCCAGAAGCGCGGGTACAACATGGTGCGCTTCCACCACATCGATTCGGTTCTGATGCACCGCCGGAAAACCGACCTGGATTTCGGCCCCGAAACGCTCGAAAAATACGACTACCTCATGCATTGCCTCCGGCAGCGCGGTATCTACTACCAGCTCGACGTCATGACCAGCCGACTCAACTACGCCGCGGGCAATCCCTGGAAAGGCGCCGCGAAGCCCGATCCGCGGGATTTCAAGCTGGAAATCTTCTTCAAGCCGGAGGTCCGCCGGATCTGGGCCGAGGGAATGCGCAAGGTATTTCAGCGCCGCAACCCCTACACCGGGCTTCGCCTGATCGACGACCCGGCGCTGGTGATGGTGGTCTGCTGCAACGAACAGGAGTTCGCCTTCTTCAGCGACAATGACTTCACCATCGCTCAGCCGGCTTTCAAAGCCTTTCTGCGCCGCCGTTATCCGTCGGTGGAAGAGCTGTCGAAAGCCTGGGGCGTCAAACTCGCGACCTTCGACGACGCCGCCTTCACTGGCGACGAGATCGGCCAGGGCTCCGCCAAGGGGCGCGATATCGCCCGCTTTATCGCCGCGATGGAGACGGAGCTTTTCAGCTTCTACCGCACCACGCTCCGCGACGCCGGGTTCAAGGGGTTGATCGCCAACTGGAACATGGGTAAATCGTTCCACGCCATGTCAGTCCGCGACGACCACGACTATGTGGCGCTGAACGGCTACCACAATCATCCCCACGGCAGCACCATCGACCCCTGCAGTTCGGTCGGCGCCTCGGCGCGGCTGCTGCGCAGCTTCGCCGGCAGCCACCGCTACGGCAGGCCCCTCGTGGTCACCGAACATCTCCACACTTACTGGAATCCCTACCGTTACGAGGGCGGCATGGTCACCGGCGCGTACGCGGCATTGCAGGGCTTCGACGCCCTGACCGCCTTCGCCCACTCGGTGACGACCCACCCGGAAGCTAAGCTGGCGGTACCGTTCTCGGTGCGCTTCGACCCGATTGCCGCCGCTTCGGAGTTCCAGACCGCGCTGCTTTTCCGGCGGGGCGACGTGACCCCGGCACGGCAGCAGTTCCGGCTCTTCTTCGACCGGGAGGCGGTCTACGACAGCGGCTCCTCCGGCGACGGCCTCGACACCGAGGAGAGCATGCTCGCCCTGGTCGGCGCGATCCGCACCGAGGTCGGCAAGCCGGAGAAGCTGAAGCCGAACGAAATTCCGCTGCCCGCCTATGGCGGTTCCCGGATCAGCGCTATTTTGACGGGCGGCGTCGGCGCACTCCAATCCGAAGACTCCGCAGGCGGAAAGCACTTCAGCTTCGACCGCGAAATCGCCGAGCTTAAAGCGAAAAAACAGCTCCCGGCGGACAACCGCTCCAGCTTCAAAGACGGCGTCTTCGAAAGCGCCACCGGCGAACTGCTGCTCGAAAAGGCAAACAACCGGCTGACCGTCAATACCCCGCGCTTCCGCGGCGTCACCGGCGAGGCCGGGACCAAAGCGGAACTGCCCGGCTTCCGGGCCGAACTCGGCCGCACCCGCGGCGCCCTCGCCGCCGCTTCGGTCGACCCCGCCGCCGAAACGCTGGAGAAAAGCGACCGGATCGTGATCTTCTTCGTCACCAACCTTTTGAACTCCGGCAGCAGCTTCGAAGACGACACCTTCCGGGTGCGGACCAACGTCGGCAAACTCCCCTGGCTGCTCGAAACCGGCAGCTTCAAGCTGACGCTCGATCACCAGGCCCCTGACGGACTGAAAGCCTACGCCCTCGGTCTCGACGGCGGCCGGATCGCCGAACTCCCGCTGCGTAAAACGGCAACCGCCGTGACCCTTGACGTCGATACCGCAACGATTTCCAACGGGCCGGCGCTCTACTTCGAGTTGTCCGCCGACAAGCAATGAGGTGGCAGGATGAGGAAAAGGATTTTCACGCTGATCGAACTCCTGGTCGTAATCGCGATTATCGCGATTCTGGCATCGATACTCCTCCCGGCGCTGAACAAGGCGCGGGAGACCGCCCGGTTGGGCAACTGCCGGGGGAACCTGAAGCAAATCGGCACGGCGTATCAGCTCTACGCCGACGATCACCAGGGGATGATCGTCCCCAACGGACAAACGACCAGCGGCTCGGATCTTCTCTGGACGGCCGTCCTGGTTTCAAAGAAATATCTGGCCAAAAAGGTATTGGCATGTCCGACCCGGACCCGGCTCACGGGCACCGGCAGCGCGACGTTTGCCGCCCATTGGGGGGACCCCACCACCTACCTCAAGCCATCCGAACTCACCAACTATGTCTGGGAACGCTGCGATTACGGCATGAACTTCATGTATCTCGGCGGCACCGGGTCAAAGGCCTACACGGTCAAGATCAACCAGTTCCCCCAGCCTTCGAGGAGCGTCTTCTGCGGGGAGTCGGCCCGGGCGGGCCGGGAGGCGAGCGATACGCCTTTCGCCCCGCTCGGTTTCTACCGGATCAACGCGTATTACACCAGTTCCACCAGCGGTCCCACGTTCTGGGCGCCGCACAGCGGCGTCCGCGAAGGAGGGGCGGTATTTGCCGATGGGCACGTAACCACGCAAAGAGCGCCGGTCCCGGGGGAGGAGGGCGCGAATTGGATCATGAGTACAAAGGGCAGCAAACTGTATTCCGGCTACTACTCCTCGACCACCTCCAACCCGGAAAGTCTCTGGAACCGGCACGACGGCTTCATTTATTGATATAGAGCGCTCCCGGAATTGAAACCGTTCTTTTCGCGGAGTATATTACTTGAACCCCCGCGAAAAAAAGGAAACGATCATGGACTACCGCGAAATCCTCCGCTCCGAACTCGACGACGGCATCATCCGGGGAGCGGCGGTCTGGCTCGGCGATCTCAAGAGCGACTTCGTGGCGGAAGGCTTCGGCCTGACCGACGAGAATAGCCCCTACCCCTTCACCACCGACACGGTGATCGACATCGCCAGCGTTTCCAAAGTGGTTTCAACCACCACAGCGCTCCTTCTCCTCGCCGACCGGGGATTGGTCGACTTCGACCGCCCCTTCACCGATTACCTCGACTTCAAGGCGGAGCTTCCCGGCGTCATCCGGGTGCGCGACCTCGCCACCCACTTCTCGGGCTTCAGCCACGAAGGGGTCTGGCCGCGCCAGTACGACGCGCCCACCGGTCCAGAGATTCTGGAAAACGTCCTCCGCTTCCCCCCGCTGCGCAAGGCGGGCGAGAAGTTCGAATACACCTGCTGGAACTTCATCCTCCTCGGGCTGATCGCCGAAAAGGTCTCGGGCCGGTCGCTCACGGAGTTCACCGAGAACGAAATCTTCGCGCCGCTCGGCATGAAGGAGTCCACCATGGGCCGCCCGGCGACGGACGACCCCGCCCGGCTGGCCCGGACGATCCAGACCGACACGCCGGGGCGGATTTCGGACTTCATCGCCTCCCGGGTCTTCCGCGACGGCGGTTCCGCGGGGAACGCCGGCGTCTTCTCCACCGCGCGCGACCTCGCGAAATTCTGCCGCTGCCACCTCGACCACGGACGTCTCCCCGACGACAAGCGCCTCTTCAGCGAAGCAATGTTCCGCGAGATCTCAACGCCCGCCCCCGGACCGGGAAGCATCAAGCGCAGCTTCGGCTGGGCGGTGGATGGCGAACTGACGCCGAAGTCGGCCTCGGGGAAGCAGTTCTACCACACCGGCTGGAGCGGCCAGACCATCTACATCGACCCCGGCCTGCAGCGGTTCGCCGTCGTCCTCACCGCGCGTTCGGGCGACTACGAACGCGCCAAGCTGGCCCGCACCCGCGTCATCAACTCCCTGCTGGAGCTCCACGCCAACGCATGAACGGACTCTTCACAACCCTGCTCCGGTGGTTCAACCCGAAGGCGGCCGAGCGGCGCATGCTCCGCAAGCGGATTCCGAAGAATCTGGCGGAGATCTTCGGCGACGGCAACGACTACCTCGCCATCAAGATCGCCTCGGGCGTGGATTCGCATTACTCCGTCTTCCACCTGTGGAAAGACAAAGAGCAGACGAAGCAGCGGCAGATCGAAGCCCCCGATGCCGAACTTAAAAAATTACAGCGCACCATCCTCCACAACTTTCTCTACCGGTTCGGGGCGTCGCCCTGTTCCCACGGCTTCGTCCGCCGCCGCTCCATCGTCACCAACGCGGCGCTGCATACGGGGAAGCGCTTCATCCTCAAGTTCGACCTCAAGGACTTCTTCCCCTCCGTCACCGCCGACATGATCTGGCGGGAGTGGACAAATTCCGGCCTCGTCACCCCGGCGAGCGAATCGGTCTTGCGTACTCTTCTCAACCTCTGCCTGTACCGGAACCGGCTGCCGCAGGGGGCGCCGACCAGTCCAGCCCTGGCCAATCTCGTCTGCCGCAAGCTCGATCATATGCTCTTCCGGCTGGCACGCCGTCACAAAATGAAGTATTCGCGCTATGCGGACGACCTCACCTTCTCCACCAACAATGAAGCGTGCTACCGCCTGATTCCGGTCATCAAAAGGCTGATCGCCAAGAGCGGCTTCACCGTCAACGAGAAGAAGGTCAACGTGCTGAAGCGGCATCAGCGCCAGACGGTTACGGGTCTCGTGGTCAACTGCGGCGGACGCACCGGCGTCAAGCGCAACACCCGCCTGAAGCTGCGGGCGTATATGCATCAGATCTTGACGGGAAAGGTTCCGGCGGGGGAGATCAATCTCGCCAAGCTCCGCGGCCATGTCGCTTTTCTCCGGCACGCCGACCCGAAGCACGCCGCTTTCTTCGCGGAACAGCTGGCGGCAATCGAAAAAATGCGCTGACATGCGCTTGAAAAAGCGGCTTCCCGGCGCTATGTTGAGAATTGAAAGGTTTTGATCCTGGCGAAGTTTCTTCGCCGTGACATCGATGGTTTCCGTCGAAAGCCAATGGCTCGACAAGGATTCTTGCTTTCTGCGAAAGCAGAATCCATGTCGACGCGTACCGCGTACCGCCATTTAAAAGAAAACCTTTCGCCGCCCGCTTCCCGCCCGGAAGCGGGCTTTTTTCTCGTACGTTTGGCGGAGATCAGGTAGGGGGCGGGGGGGCCCCCGCGCCCCGGCGAACGCGGAGAGGAACCGGGGTAATAATGTAGGGACTAGCAGAAGGTTGGTGATGAGATGGG
>JAVBRV010000517.1:0-35318 GCA_031547585.1 Victivallaceae bacterium | reverse complement strand
AAAAACGTTGTTTGTGGTTTAAAACTGCATGGGGTTGCCTGGTTCCTTCATGTTATTTTACGGTGTCGCGGCTATAGTATGGCAAACGAAAGGGCGATACGATGATGACATGGCTCTGGAATCCCGCTGATACCCCGGAAGAACTTCATGGCATGCTTCGGCTGTTGGCCGCCGATTATCCGCTGGCGGAGGGCGGGGAGGCGACGCTGCGGTTTCACAAGGCGGAGGGCGGCGGCGTCGCCGTCTCCCGTTCCGGTTCGGGGTGGGAGGTTGTTTACTCCGCCCGCCGCGAAGCTGCTCGCGGACTGGGACTTGCCCTTGCCGGAGTCGAAGGCCGGGAGGAGGCTCGTTTCGACTCCATCGGCATTATGCTCGATTGCTCCCGCAATGCCGTGATCCGGGTCGATGCTTTTCAGCGTTGGCTGCGCTGCCTGACGCTGCTGGGGTACGACCATGCCATGCTCTATACCGAGAACGTCTATCTCGTTCCCGGTGAACCCTCTTTCGGGTATTTGCGGGGGGCGTACACGCCGGAGGAGCTTCGGGCCATCGACGACTACGCCGCGGCTCTCGGCATCGAGATGATTCCCTGCATCCAGACCCTCGGCCATATGGAGCAGCTGATCCGTTTCCAGGGCGAATGGAGGGGGACCGAATCGACCTTGCGCGTCGGCGACGAAAACGTCCTCGCCATGCTTGACCGGGTGATCGCCTTCTGGCGCACGGTGTTCCGTTCCGGCAAGATCCACATCGGCATGGATGAATCCTGGCGGGAAACCGGTCCGCAGTTCGCCGATTTCCTCCGGCAGCACAAGTTCGAACTCTTCGCCGAACACCTGAAGCGGGTCAATGAACTCTGCCATAAGCACGGCTACGCCAATCCCCTGATCTGGGCCGATATGTATTTCGCCATCGCCGGGGGGAAGCACCACTACTACGACCCCGACGTCACCTTCCCGGAGTTCGTTCTCGACGCCTTCCCCCCCAACGTCCGTCCGGTCTACTGGGATTACTACAATACGACGCCGGAGTTCTTCCGGCGGATGATCCGCAAGCACCGCGAACTCTCCCCCAACCTCTGGATGGGGTCCGGCGTGCGGACCTCGCGCAGCTTCTGGTACGACCACGAAGCCACGCGCCGGAGCCTCCTGCCCTGCGTCGAGGCGTGCATCGCGGAGAACGTCCGCGAAATCTTCTTCACCATGTGGCGCGACGACGGAGCCTATTGCGACCTTGATTCGGCCCTGGCCGGATTGGTTTTCGCCGCCGGAGCCGCCTGGAACGGCAAGGATGACCCCGCGAAAAACGCCGCCCTCTTCCGCGCGGTCAGCGGGAGCGATTACCGGGCCGTTACCGAGCTGGCCGCCTTCCAGTGCCGCTTCGAGGGGGTCGAAGGAGTGGCGCCGCATCTCCTGTGGGATGATCCCCTGCAGGGGATCTCCGAACGCACCCTCGAATCGCAGCTGCCCGGCTTCTGCGAACGGGCGGAAGCGCAATATCAACAGGTTCGGGAGGACCTCGCCCCGTATCGCGCCGATTGCGCCGCCGGTGATTTCGATTATGCCTGGCTGTTGGCCGACCTCCTGGCGAAGAAGCTCGCCTTCCGGCGGGACCTCCTCGCCGCCTACCGGGCGGGAACCCCGGAAATCATGATCGATCGCGCCGAACACGAAATGCCGGAAGCCCTATCGGCGTTTGCCGTCGCCTTCCGGCGGCAGTGGCGGCGGTGCGCCAAGCCCGACGGCCTCGAAGTCATACAGGGCCGTTTCGCCGCCATGGCCGAACGATACCGCGAATGCGCCCGCCTGATTCGCGAATTCAACGCCGGCGACCGTACAGCCCTCGCCGCGCTGGAGGAAACCCGCGTCGTCGGCAGCTCCTTCTGGCATCGCAGCTGTTCCACCGCCGGAGCCCTGTAGCGCATCAGTCGGCGGTGATTTCGAAGAAGGGGGTGGGTCCCTCCGGCAGCTCCGTCGTGTCGATCTCCAGCTTCAGCACGCCCCCTTCGAAGGCCGCCGGGATGGCCGCGCGGCGGATGCCGTTGACGCTCAAGGGGTAAACCCGGTAGTTGCGGGTCCCGCCGAGCGCCAGTTCCGCCTTCAGGGTCAGGCATTCGAGGAGGATGGGGTTCTTCCCCGGCTGAATCAAGGTCACCCGGTCGGCCGACAGCTCCATGCCGGAGTTGGCGGTGCACGTGTTGACGATGAGGAGGAGGCGGGAGCTCTCCGGCAGGGGGCGGCTGTCCAGCGCCGTCACCGCCACCGTCGCCGGGGCGGTGAGCTTCCGGATCGTCAGGCGGTCCAGGCGTTCGGAGCCGGTTTCCGGCCGCAGGACGACTGCTTCGGTCCGGGGGGTGACGACCTTCAGCAGACCTTCGGCGGGACGCATTTCCAGCTCCCCGGTATCCGAGTGGAACACCTGGTTGCGGATGTTGGTGCGGTTGCCCGGGGGGAGCATTCCCCGCCGCCGCATCTCTTCGACCGTCGCCTCGAGGGAGCTTTTCCCCGCGTCGGTATTTTCGACCGAGGAGAACCAATCTTCATCCTTGATCTTCGCGCCGCTCGCCGGCGCCACCTTCAGGGCATTCGGAAATACCTCTTTCTGACGGAGTTCCGGGAAGGCGAGCGAGAAGCCGCCCAGCAGCGCCAGCAGGTTCTGCGTGGAGTTCAACGCCTGCGTGCCGTTCTCGAACTTCTCCCGGAAGGCGCGCGGAATCACCACTTCAACCCGGTTCCGCGACGGGGCGACGTCGCCGCGCCGGAACAGCATCATCGAGAGGAATTCATTCGCCCGCATCAGGGGGGAGCTGCCGACGTCGAAGGGACGCTGGGGCCGGAAGCCGGCTACGACGGGCGCGCTGTGAATGGTGAGCCCCGAGAACCCCTGCAGGGCGCTGTAGGCCGGTACCAGCATCCCCGCCTCGTGCCCGTAAGGGTTCCAGAAGCAGTGGTTGTACTCGGTGATGATCAGGGGTTTGCCGCTGACCCGGTTGCTCGCCGCATTGCGCCAGTAGGAGCCGGAGGCTTCCAGCGAACTCTGGTTGCTGACCCGGTTCCCCGGCTCCATGACGAAGCCGGAGGGGTGGGCCCAGTAGATGTTCTTGATGGTCGCCTCGCCGAAGGCGTCCGCGGCCATGGTAAAATCGATGGCGTTGCTGAAGTTGTATTGCGCGATGAGGCCGGGGTAGCCGGTGTCGCGGATGACGGAGCGGTACCACTCCCCGGTCCGGAGGGCGGTCCGGACGACGAATGCTTCCCAGTCGGTTCCGACGGCTCCCGTCGGGGTGGGGCGGTCGAAGAGGTACACCTCGTCGAAGGAGGCGACTTTCTCTTTCCAGGCGGCCGCGAGCTTCTCCGGCGTGCCGTATTTCTCCTTCAGGTAGGCGCTGAATTTCTTCTGCACGAAGGTCAGGGTCTCCGGGCGGATCGTCCCCCGCTTGAAGAAAAGGTGGCGGATCGCCAGCGACTGTTCGTTGTAGGGTTCGACCAGGAACATCACCGGGTCGTCCTTCAGGGCCAGCCCGGTATGGGGGTTGACGTGCGTCAGGACGTCCCGCGCGACTGTTTCCCACTTCTTCTGCATCGCCGGGTCGCCGAAGAACACCCGAACTTTGTGGTCGTTGCGGTTGGCCTTTACCGTCTCGCCGTCAACGATTTGGCCGAGGTGATAGGAGCCGAGCGTCCCCAGGAGGTACATGCCCCGTTGTTTCATGCCGAAAACCAGGTAGTCGAAGAGCTCAAGCCGGCCGGCATGGAATTTGCCGTCTTCGCCGGAGTCGAGATAGAGCTCGAGGTCGAGCACGTTCAGCGTCCGCAGCATGTTGTAGCCGGAGATCTGAAGCTTATCGAGCAGGGCGTCGATCGCCCGGTGCGCCTCCTCCCGGCCCCCCTTATCCAGCACCCGCTTGAGGGCGGTCAGGCTGAAGCCGCCGGTCGCTCCGGCGAAGCGGACGGCCTCCTCCGGCCGTTTCTCGAACACCATGTCGCCCTGCGGATTGACGATCACCCGGCCGAAGCCGCCGCTGATGTGCGCGGGGAAGGTCTCCGAGAGGTCCAGCGCCGACCCTTTGACCACCGGCAGCGCCGGGAAGTCGGCCTTTTTCCAGGCGGGCGGCAGGAAGCGCATCGTTTTTTGCGCGGTATCGAGCTTGCGGTCCGAGAGCGAAGCGGCCACCACGATCCAGACGGGACCGCCGAGAGCGGTGAAGCGGATGCTCCGAAGCTCCGTCCTTTTCAGCTGGAATTTCGACAAAAAGAGGCCCCGCGATCGCTCGGCGAAATCGTTCCAGTAGACCGGAACCGCGTTGGGGGCCGCAAACATTTTGCCCCAGTCGGCGATATCGTGCCCGGACTCCACTTGAAACTCCGAAAAGGAGTTGTCGGCGTAGTCCACCCGGATGCGTCCGACCGGCACCCGATCCTTCAGCAGCCAGCAGGCGGAGTGAAGAAGGTAAAGATGGGCGTGTGTGCCGGAGACCTTGACCTCCACCGTTTTAAGCCCGGTCCGGTCGTGCGGCGAGTCGAAGGTCAGGACGGCGCGGCCCTGATTTTTTTGTGGATCGATGACCTGAAACTCCATGCCACCGAACGAGGCGGTCGTGGGGTCGAAGCCTTTGATCGATTGCTCCCCCTGGTCGGACCAGCCGCCCCGGCCGTCCCCGGCGACGGAGTCGAAGAAGTCGCGGTTGGCGAAGGCGGCGAGGCCGAGCGGCGCGACGTCGGGCTGCACCGCCAGGTTCCCCGCATCCCGGTGGAGTACGCTGATGGTGATCGCTTCGTCTTTCTTGACCGGAATGGAGAAGGAGAAGAACTCCTCGAAGCTGACCCGCAGCGCCGCCGGGGCGCCGCCGGTGATGCCGGGGTCGCGGGTCAGGAGCTTGCTGTTGAAAGGCCGGTTCTCTCCGTTGACGCGGAGTTCGGTATAGTAGGTCCCGCGCGGAATCTTCCGCTTCCCGGCGTCGACGGTATGGCGGCTCCGCAGCTTGATGATGAGTTTATCGTCGCAGTCGCTCTTGACGGTAAAGGAGAGTCGGCGGTACTTATCCATCTCATCCGGAACGGAAAGGATGAGATTCTTCCCCTCGTTCCTGACTTTCAAATCGGAGGGCGCGCCGTCAACGGCAAGCTGTCCCGCCGCGGGGACGAGGTCGATGCGCGCCGCGGCGAAAGCCGGCAGCACTGCCGCCAAAGAAGCTGCAATCAGCCATTTTCTCATGGGAATCTTCCTTCAGATGGCAAAGGGGGCCAGATAATTCTCACGCCGGAGGTACTGCGCGACCCCGGCATCCTTGAGGATCGGGTAAAGATCGCCGCCGGAACGGCTTGCCGCGTGTCCGTCGAGGTACAGGAGGTTGACCCGCCCCCCGTGCCGCAGCTGGAGGCCGCGGTTGTTGTAGCCGAAGTAGTACATCTGCTCCCCGAGCGTGGCGGCGTTTGCGTAGTCGATGGCGTCGCCGATGATGAAGTAGCGGCTGGGGGCCTTGATCGCTTTCTGGTTGAAGGCAACCGAGATGTCGATATAGGGGTCCTTGGCGTCGAGCTCATAGGTGGCCCAGCGCTGGCGCTTGACGCCGAAGGTCCGGTCGGCGGTGAGTTCGCCCCGGTGCGTCGGGCAGTACATGTACCGGGGGGTACTGGCCGCCCATTTGGTGGAGGAGGAGATGAGGAGCAATTCCTGGCCCCAGTTGCCCGACCAGACGCTGCTGGCCTTCGACAGGGGAATGATCTGGTTGCTGTCGCCGCCGTACAGCGCCCACACCGCTCCGACCTGCTTCAGGTTCGACAGGCACTTCAGCGAGACCGATTTATCCCGCGCTTTGTTCAGGGCGGGCAGAAGAAGCGCCGCCAGAATGGCGATGATCGCGATTACGACCAGGAGTTCGATAAGGGTAAAAAATCGTTTCATCATCTTTCCTTTCGGGTAAGCTTCAGAATGGTATAGGGACACTTTTCGGGTAATTGTACCGTGACGACAGAGCCATCGCGTTCCATCGCCGCTTGGGTTGGAGACAGGGGGGCGAAGGCTTCGACCGCCAGTTCGGAGGATAAGTGAATGACGCCGTCGGTTTCCGCCGGATCCGCGCCGGTGATCAGGTTCACCCGGCTGCGGTGGTAGCGGCGGCGGTCGAGTTCCTCGTCGATCTTGGTGTCATACTCGGCGGCGAGGAGGTGGAGAAGACAGCCGCCCTCTTCCGTCTCGTGGGCGACAGCCAGGAAGCCCTTTGCCCGCAGCAGCTTGAATGGCAGTTCGCGGACGTGTTTTTGGACTCGATCCAGCAGTTCGTCGCCGAGGCTGCCGCCATCCTGGAGCCGGGCGGGATTCCAGGTGATTCCCGGCAGCAGCTCCTGCCAGCCGGGCGCTTCCGGCTGCGGCGGAACCGGCTGATCCCGCCAGGCGTCCTCCCAGAAATTTTCGACCCGCATAGGGATCGGTCCGGGCTTCAACCCGCAGGGGCCGGTGGCGAATACTTTGCCGCCATTGGCGGCGTAGGCTTTCAGCCGCGCCGCCTCGTCGGCGGTCAGCCGGGCGGCGCTGGGGAGGAGAAGGAGCGCGTGCTTCTCTCTGTTTTCGGGAATCGCCGTAACCACGCCCGGCGTGATGCCGTTCCGGAACAACAGCTCCAGCGTTTCGCGGAAGTCCCGCGTACAGCCGTGGTTGAGCAGTCCGTACCCGGTATGGTTGCGCGTTTCGTAGGGGAAGAAAACGGCCAGCTGGGCGACCGGAGTTCCCCCGAAAAGTTCGGGGTGCTCCTTTTCGAACCGGTAGGCGGTCGTTACGGGTTCGGCGTCGTTCGGCAGGGTGTCGAGGATCGAATCGGGCAGCCCGAGGCGGCCCTTCAGGGTCGAGAACCAGCTGGAAGCGCCGATGGTCGTATTGAGCGCCCAGATGATGTTCGCCGACGGCTCGGTAAAGCCGTAGCCCTGTCCGACGCAGGGGTAGCCGCGCTCTCCGGCCGCGCCGAGATGGTGGAGGCTGCTGACCATCCGCGAAGCGACGGAGGGATTGAGGGTGGCGGGGTCGTGCTTCCAGGGGGGCGTGTTGCCGCAGAGTTCGAGATGGACGAGGTTGCAGCCCCGGTTGAATTCGCGGACGTCCTGCCCGCTGGCGGCGACGAAGGCGCCGGAACTCCCGGAGCAGCAGCTCATCAGGGGGAAGTCGGGGGGGAGCGCCGCGCGCACCTGTTCGAGGAAGCTGCCGTTGGCGTCGAAGCGGAGGTCGATCCAGGCGTTCCAGGCGGGATTCTCCCAATTGCCCCAGAAGGAGGCGTCGTCCGGGGGCGGCAGTTCGACCCCTGTGCGTTCTTTCAGCCGGGCGCGGCAGCAGGCGCAGGCGCAGCTCCGGAAGCCCATGAAGTGGATGGCGTCGTCGCACATCAGCCCGTCGATGCCGGTCTCTTTCACCAGCATCTTCGCATATTCGAGGTAGCATTCGACGAATTCGGGGTTGCTGTAGCAGAACTCTTCGGCGGTGTACTGCGGCAGGTAGAGGATGCCGCCGGTTTGAGCGTCGATCATCCGCCAGTCGTTCAGGCGGCGGCCCCGGAATTCCCAGCTCGCCGCCGCGCTCCGGGTGGGGGAGAAGGGCAGGTGGGGGCCGGAGTGGAGCTTCACGTTCCGCATCTCTTCGCGGGTCTCGTAGCGGTGAACCAGAACCGCCGAATGGTGGTCGAAGAGGCGGATTCCTCTTTGGTGCAGCTCTTCGGCCACGGCCGCGAGGTAGTCATGAAGCACCGGCCAGATCGGCATGAAGTCCCAGCGGAAGTGCGCGCCGAAAACGGTGGCGGTGTCGACGGAGGCGGCGGCCATCTGGTCGGCGCGGCGGCGGATGCGGTCGAGGTTGTCCGGCGACGGCCAGTCGAGGTCGCGCCAGGTGATCCACCAGCTTGCCATCCGGTATCGGTTGCTTCGGTTCATGCTTCGGGCCTTTCGTTTGCAATATTATACTCGCAAACGGCCGTTTTCACAATCCCCGTTCGTGCCAAAACGACGATAAATCTGTGCCACCTCTTGCTTTTCGCCGAAAGCGGATTATGTTGAAGCTATCATGGAGAGATTCATCACCGATCTTTACTCGCTCAAACGCCGGTACCGCAGCGTGTTCCCGCTGTCGCGGATCGGCTTCCTCTTTCCGTGCCCGATCCGGCCCCCCGCGACCTATACCAATAAGCTCGAATTGTGCCTTCGCCTCTCCTCGGCGTCGCCGGAAGCCGTCGACGTGATCGACGGGCGCGAATACCATACGCCGTTTCCCCACGTGATCTTGAAACTGCCCGGCTCGGTGCATACCTACCAGGTGGAGACGGAGCGCGAGGCGGTGTATCTGCAGTACTCCCCGGAATTGGAGGGGGCGATGCGCGAGGCGGGCTTGCTCGACATTCCGCGCATCTGGCCGGCGGTCATCACGCCGGAGTTGAGGACGCTGTTTTTCCGGCTGCGGCAGCTGATGGATCACTTGCTCGAACCGGGGGTGATCGACCGGATCGACCTCGTGGGCATGGAGCTCTTTCAGATGCTGATCGACCAGGATTCGCAGCGGGACCGGGTTCCCGACGAGATGGAGTCGAAGATCGGCCGGATCACCTCCTTCTTCCACCTTCATTTCACGGAGGAGATCGACCTGGAGCGGCTGCTGCGTGAAAACGGCCTGTCACGCCGGAACTTCTTCCGCTACTGGAAGAAGTTTCACGCGGAGGGTCCGGCGGAGTACCTCCGCGAACTCCGGCTCCTCCACGCGGCGTCGCTTCTGGCCGAAACCTCGCTCGACACCGGCGAAATCGCCCGGCAGGTCCGGCTCGGCAACTCCAGCTACCTCGCCCGTCTCTTCCGGAACCGTTTCGGCATAACGCCCCTCGGCTACCGCCGCGGCTCGGACTAGACATTGGGCGGTGTAAACTGAGGTTTGACCCGTAGTGGCGGCTGGCTCTGTCGGACGAGTCGGACAAGTCTGACAAGTCCGACAGCCGAAGACCCTGGATGGATTACCGGTTTACCGGGCAGACGATGATCCGGGTTTCGTAGGGGGCGAGGCGGAGCGCGGCGGGGAGATCGGCGCGGCCGGCTTCCAGCCCCTCTTCGCGGATGGCGAAGGATTCACCGGCGGGCAGCACGTGATTCACCCGGAATTTCGGCGGGTTCAGCAAGGTCACCCGCACGTCGACGGGGACGCCCCGCTTGTTCACCAATAGATACCCCGCCTCTTTGGCGTTGCGGAAGCCGAGGCACTCCACCGTCTTCGCCGAACTCCGGCTTTGGACGAACTCCCCCGCCAGGTAGCGGTTGCAGAGCGCCAGGAGCTTCCCCGCCGGACGCACGTTGCCCTGGTCATCGATCAGCCCGAAGGTGCCGCCGCCCCGCGAATGCCAGGTCTGGGCGATCTCCACGTGGTTGCGGATCAGGTGGTTCAGCACCGAGGCCATCCAGGTGGCGCCGATGTGGGTCGCCTGCCGGGGGTCGTGCGGCTTCCAGTTGAAGTTGATGTTGTATTCGGTCAGCGCCAGTTCGACCGGTTTATTGGGGGTGATTTCGCGGGCGATTTCGCGGATTCGCCGGGCGTCGTCGGCGAAGGTGGGGGTTTGATCCATCAGTTGATCGGTCGGCGTCGACACCGAACCCGTCAGGTACTTGTGGTAGCTGATGAAGTCGGTGTTCTGATTACAGTTCCGGTAGAAGTCGCGGATGTTCGCGAGGACCGGCCAGCAGGGCGCGTAGCCGCCGATCTTGACCGTGGGGTCGACCTTGCGGATCGCCGCCGCCGTCTCGTTGTACATATGCCAGAGGGCGCGGTCGTCGTCGATCTTGCGGAAGTAGACCTCGTTATAGATCTCCCAGTAGCGGACGTACAGCTTGTGCTTGAGGTTGAGTTCGCGCACCAGGTCGGCGGCGAGGGCGGCGAAGAGCTTGCGCCCCTCGGGGGTTTTGGGGTTCACGTACGAGGGGATCTTGTTGAAGCAGATCATGATCTCCCACTCCGGATTCGTCGCCTTCAGCTTCCGGATGGTTTCCGCCAGCGGTTCGTAGTTCGGTTTTTCGAGCTGGTTGGGGTAGACTTTCTCCAGGTTCCAGCCGGAATGGAAGCGGAGGCTGCGGCAGTTGATTTCGCGCATCCGTTCGAGGTATTCATCGAAGGCGGCGGGCGGGGTGGTCATGACGCCGGTTTCGTTGGTGCCGAAAAGGCGCGGGTCGATTTTCCCTTCGACCTGGCCGAAGTCGATGGTGACGGCGGCTTCGCGCGCCTCGTCCTCCCGGGCGGGGAGGGCGGCGGCGAGGAGCTTCTCCACATCGCCCCGGTCGGTCAGGCCGGCGAGGCCGAGGAGGAGCTGCGAGGAGATGCCGGCGACGTTGAGGGGGATGTCCTTATTCTCTTCTTTGGAAAAAATCGTGCGGATGTTGGAGAAGACGATGGATTTGATCGCCTTCTCCGGGTGCGGGTTGCGCCAGGGGAGGATGGTCAGGTGAAACTCCATGGCGGGGGAGTTGACCACGCCGGCGAAGAAGGCGCCGCGCGGACTGCGGTTGCGGAGGCTGCCGCAGACTTCCACCTCTTCGCGAAGGGGAATCCGCACCTCGGAGCCGTCTTCGTAGCGGATGCGGAAGTGCGCCATCTCCTGGTTGACCTCCCCCTGCCAGTATTCGGAGAGGAGGAAGGCGAGCCCCGCGACCGGCTTCCCCACCTCGAATTCGACCGTGTCGGGCAGCTTCTCGTAAGCGTTGCAGCGGAGCGGCAGGAGGTAGCGGTCGTTGAAACGGAGTCCGAAGGGCATTGCCGCCAGCAGCTTCCGGTAATCATCGCCCAGGAAGTCGAGAATGGGGTAGGCCTTGGGGTCGGTGTTCAGCTTGGCGGGTTCGAGGGCGATCTGGCGCTCCGCCGGAATCCGCACTTCAGTCGCGGCGGCCTCTTTGGCGGCGGTCACTTCGAAGACGACGTTCTCTTTCACGGTTTTGCCGCCCGCTTCCACGACGAGCTCGAGGTCGTGGCGGCCGGCGGCCGAGGCGTCGGTTTTCCAGGTGAAAAGGCCGGGCTGCTCTTCGCCGGGGGTGAAGGCCTTCCGGTCGGCGGTGGTGAGGAGCACCGCTTCGATTTTCGCATAGGGTGGCTTGGGGGCGTTCATGATGCCGAGGGTGGGGCCGACCGTATTGGCGTCGAACTCTCCGGCGTAGACCCAGGCGGGTTTCTCCGGCTTCCCCCACAGCCACTTCAGCTCCTTCTCCGGGCGGCGGAGGCAGACGGGGCCTTCGCTGTAGCGGATCCAGACGGAATACTTCTTCCCGTCCTGCGGGAAGGGGAGGTCGGTGACGGTATGGTAATTGCTACCGCTGGTGAGGTAGCCGCCGAAGAGAAGCCCCGCGTCTTTCGCATAGGTGGCGTAGCGGGTCTTGCGCTCCGCCGACGCCGGGTATAGATGGAGGTCCGGCGGCAGCACGCGGTTCTCGCCGTTGAAGCGCCAGCGCAGGGTCTCCCCCGGAGCCGCCTCCGCCTTGAGCTGAAGGCGGAAGGTCGCGCCCGCCTCCAGCGTTTTCGGGTAGTCGAGCGAAATGATTTTGGGGGCGGCAAAGGCCGCGAGGGCGGCGAGCGACAAGAGCAGCGTGAGAAGAGGTTTCATATGGGTCTCCGTTTAAAGCAAGTTGGTGATGGCGCCGTAGTTCGGCGGAATGATCGCCCCTGAGAAGGTGTAGTAAAATCCCGGGGTGGTGGAGCCGGAGTATTTGACTTTGCTCAACTTGGAATTGCTCCAGCCCCGGATATCCTGAAAGCGGACCGGTGCGGCGTGCCCGTCATACATCCACAGATGGACCCGCCCCGAGTGCCAGAAGACCGGCAAAGCGCGGCCGGCGACGTAACCGCCGGAACCCATTCGGTAGTTTGGTGCTGTTGCCACGGCGTTGTCCACCCCGTCTCCCCCCATGAACAGCTCTGACGGTTTGATTCCCCTTATAGCCTTGAAGTCACGTATCGAGTTGCCGCCGCCGACCAGGACCGAGGCATAGGTGTGGTACCAATGCGTCGGCTTGAAAGCCGACAGGTTCCGGAAGAAGGGGCATTGCAGCGCCTTGATGCCGGAGGTATACTTCAGCCGGACCATCATCTCCCCCCAGGTGGGGTTGGAGTCGGAGGCCTGAAGTTCGCGGCAGTACAGCATCTCGCGGTTGTCGTCCATATACATGCGCTGCGCCGTGAAGGCCTGCTTCTGGTTGCTGAGGCACTGGGTGGCTCCCGCCCGCGACCGCGCCGCCGACAGGGCGGGGAGGAGAATCGCGGCCAGGATGGCGATGATGGCAATTACCACCAGGAGTTCGATCAGCGTGAATTGGGCGTTCTTCATCCTTGTTTCCTCCTATAAGAGATATTTGGAGCGGTTGATTACGAGTGAAGCGTGCGTGGTTTCCGCGAAGCGCGGGAGCTCGGGGTTGGCGGCTTTGCGGATCAGGTGCTCGACCGCCCGCGCCCCCATGGCGGCCAGCGGCATCTTGAGGTAGGAGATCGGGGTGGAGAGGTTTTCGGCGAAGCGCTCGATGTCGTCGAAGCAGATGAGGTCGAACTCCTCGGGCAGCCGCTTGCCGAGGCGGGCGAGTGCGTTCAGTACGGGCGGCAGCTGGTAGCCGAGAGCGACGAAGACGGCGTCGAGAGGATGCTTGAGGAAAAACTCCGGCAGGATGGCGTCGTCGTGGCGGAAATCCTGAAAATCGACCGCGAGCTGGTGCGGAACCTCGAGCCCGTTGGCCTTATGGGCCTCTTCCCAGCCGCGGGTGCGTCCGGCGCTGGTCTGGTTGCCGGTCTGGCGGCCGATCAGGGCGATCCGCCGGGCGCCGTTCCTGATCAACCGGTTCACCACCTGAAAGGTTTCGTACTGGAAGTCGACGGCGATGTAATCGAGCTCGGGTTGCGGCGGGAAGCGGTTGACGAGAACCACCGGAATCCCCCGCTCGCGCAGCTGCAGCGCCCGGGCGATGTCGTCGCCGTCGACCCGGGCGGCGAGGAAGGCGTCCACCTTCTTCTCCGGCGAATTGAGGAGCTCGGGGAGGTCGGTGAGGCAGAGCAGCGCTCCCCCTTCGGCCGCCGCCTTGCGCGCCCCCGTGCCGATCGGGCCGTAGTACTGGTATTCGTCGTGAAAGTCGATGCCGTCGATGCCGATGACCAGCCGGCCGTTCGGCGGCGGGGAGGGGGGCGTGTCCTGGCCGGAGGAGACGTAGACGCCGATCCCCGGGCGGCTGCGGGCATAACCCTCGTCGCACAGCCGGGCGATCGCCTTGCGGACGGTGGGGCGGCTGACGTAGAACTCGCGACACAAGGTGCTCTCCGACGGCAGCGCGCCGCCCGGAAGCAGCCGGTGCCCCTGGATTTCCGCCAGGAGGAAAGCGTAGATTTCCTGAGAGATGTTCTTGCGCATTGCCGCCTTCTATATTTGCATGTTATCTTTACATGTAAATATTATAGCAAAACAATTTCGCGAAAGCAAGAGGCAAACCGAAAAAAAACGATTTTTTTTCATTTTCTCCGGTTATGCTTCTTGATTATTACGAGCTGGTGTTTTTACGGCAGCAGCGCTCCGTTGCGGTCGCAGGTGCTGTTGGCGGCGAACTTGGAATCGCTTTTCAGCTCCCGGTCGCTCATGGCGCGGACGCCGCCGTCGAGCATGCCGCAATTGGCGCGGTTGTTGTGGCGGAGCGACAGCTTCCCCTCCGTCGCGACGAAGTAGGTCATCTGGTACTCCTGCCCCTTGCCCGCGTTGAAGTAGACGCTGTCGGCGATGAGCACGGTTTTGCCGGGGGCGCGATAGGGGACGCCCGTGAGTCCGGATTGGCTGCCGAGCCGGTTGCGCTTGACCAGGATCCGCGCGGACCAGGCCCCGCTCAAATGTGCGTTCATGCCGTAGATCTGCTGGGTCACGCCGGGGACGACGCCGGTCTTGAACAGGGCGGAGGGGCAGCGGTAGCTGACGAGAAGGGCCGCTTTCCGCTCATCGGTGCCGGAGCTCAGCTCCGTCTCGATCGAGGGGTTGGCATAGGCGGCGATCCGCGGCGCCCAGGTGAATTTCGGCAGCCACTCGGTGCCGGTTCCCGACAGGCCGTCCCCCATCGGGGCGTTGGCCGGAACCAGGTAGTCGCTGTTCTCGTTGGCGTAGATATGCAGCTGTAAACCGGCCTGCTTCAGGTTGTTGACGCAGCTGATCGCCTTCCCCCGCTCCCGCGCCTGGTTGAGCGCCGGCAGGAGAATGGCCGCCAGAATGGCGATGATCGCGATTACGACGAGGAGTTCAATGAGGGTAAAAAAAGACCGCTTCATAGTTTTCTCCGATAACAGATTAATGGTTATCAATCGGACAAGTCCGATTGGTCGCGAAGAGGTTGAATTCGAGAACGCCGCCAACGAGCGGCGCGGCGCTGACAGCGCCGTATCCCGAGGCCGACGTTCGGCCGACCAGGAGTTCGATGAGGGTGAATTTTTGCTTATTCATGGCTTGCTCCGTTTGGCTTTGACCGTTATGGTTACCGTTTTCCCCTGTTCGACCCGGAGCTTCTGGACCGCCATCGCCTCGTGCCAGGCCCGGACTCCGCCGGCGGTGAATTCCGGCGCTTCGCCTTTGACGGCGCGGCTGCTCCAGTGGCTTTGCCCGTCGAACTTGCCGTTCGCCACCGCCGCGCCTTCGGCGGCGACTTCGCGGTACTCGACCCAGAGCGGCACCAGCTTCCCCTCCTGTTTCTCATGCGGACCGCGCAGCAGGAGTTCGACCGTGCCGCTTTCGGCGGGGGTGAAGGAGAAGGTGTAGCTCTGCGGCTCCCCGGTCAGCGCCCGGTCGCCGGTGACGTTGATCGCTTTCGGGCGGAGTTCGGCGGGGCCGTAGGAGACGTTGCTCCCCCGGCAGCCGGAGAAGGCCGGTCCGGGCGTGATCGCCATGCTCCCCTGCAAATCCACCCGGATCGAATAGGCGGCGGCCGCTTTCTCTCTTTTGATGCCGGTCACCCGGCACTTCGCCAGCGCCGCCGTCAACTCCGCTTCGCTCCCCGCCGTCAGGTAGACCGGGATCGACGAGGCGGGCAGCCGGTTGTCCTTCAGGTTCATCGGGTTGCCGTAGATGTCGAGAACCCGGAGTTCGGCGGGGAGTTCGACCCGGCGCGGATCGCCCGTCACCTCGGCGTTGAGGGCGAAGAGGGCGCCGACGGCACGCGCTTTACCGGTGAACTGGTAGACCCGGATCCCATCCGGCAGGTTGGCCGCGCCGCTGAACCGGGTGCCGCGCAGCAGCTGGGCGAAGGCGGCGTTGGCGAGGTATTTGCCGTTCGGCATCAGCCGGGTGGTGAAGAAGCCGCTGTTGCTGTCGCCCTGGAAGTTGTCGTTGGCGATGTTGCCGACCATCACCGGACCCGGCACCAGGATCGAGGCCCGGAGCCCCTGCGAGGCGTCCAGCAGATAGCGGCGGATCAGGTGGCCGGGGTGGTAGATGGGGCCCTGCTGGTGATCGCTGCCGCTCCGGCTTTTGGGGTTCAGGTAATAGAGTTCGGTGTTCCAGAGCGGCATATCGGGGGCGCCGGTTTCGGCGAGGTAGCGCCGGAAGCCTTCGATCACCGCCTCGCCCGACTTGCGGCTGTCCTCATACAGGTTGTTGTAGGGGTGGAAGCTGATGGCGTCGCAGTAGCGGGCCGCCCCCAACTGCAGCATGTCGCGCACGAATTCCATGATGTGGGCGTCGAAGTCGCCGGTGGCGGAGAGCCCGACCACCCGGTTTTCGGGGTCGGCTGCTTTCAGCACGGCGTGGGCGCTTTTCAGGTAGGCGAGGTACTGCTCGGCGGTCAGGCAGAGGTTGGGTTCGTTCATCACCTCGTAATGGCGGATGCGCCCCCGGTAGCGTTCGGCCAGCGCCCGGATCATCCGCTCCCAGTCGGCGACGGCGGGCAGCACGGTCCGGCGTCCGGCCCGGGTGAACTGCGGCATGTTGGGCGGGCAGGGGACGACCGGTCCCTTTTCGTAGAGCCAGAGCGCCTGGGCGTGGCCGCGCGGCTCCTCCTTGCCGAAGGGCTTCATGTCGGGGTAGGTGAAGAACATGCCGCCCAGCACCGGCAGGATTTCCAGCCCGGCCCGCTCCGCCGCCTCGACCATGCGGTCGGTGCGGTCCCAGCGGAACTTGCCCTCTTCGGGCTCCAGCTCGCGCCAGACGAAGGGCGGGCCGTTATCCCAGGAGCGGATGAACGAGAGCCCCTGGTCGGCGAAAAAGCCCATCTCCCCGTCGGAGACCGGACTCCGGGCCGCGTTGGTGAAGGTGCTGTTGACGCCGAGGTCGATCGGCAATTCGCCCTTTTGGACCCGGACGCGGGGAACCACGCCGAACTTCACCGCGTTGATGGCGGCCTCGCCCGCCGCTTGGCCTTCCAGCCGGTAGATGCCGTTCGCCGCCGGAACTTTCAGCTTGAATTCCGCCGTCGAGACGCCGGGCTTCGCTTCGAAGGCGAATTCGCCCCGGAGCGCCTCCCGGCCGTACAGGGTTTCCGTCAGCGTCCAGGTGAAGCTGCCCCGGCGGAGCTCCTTCCCCCGGTTGAGGAAGCGGCAGCCGACGGTCAACTCTTCGCCTGCGGTCAGCCGGCGGTCCATCCGGTCCCATTCGAAGGCGGCGAGGAGGTTGCGGGCTTCATCCGGGCCCGAGACCGGACCGAAACGGAGGTCGGCCAGCGAGACCGACACCGGCGCGCCGCCCGCGAAGTGATCGCGGACGATGCGGAAGCCGCCCCAGGGGAGGTCGCCGCTTTGGTAGCGAAAGGTGTAGCGCTCCCAGCGGTCGGTGAAGGTCGGGAAGAACTTGCCCGCCGAGCCGATGCTGCCGCCGACGCGGACGTATTCCGAGACGATGACCGGCAGCTTCGGCAGCGAGCTTTTGGCCAGGAAGCTGAATTCGTATTCGACCCCCGGCGTCATCGGGGTTTCGGGCAGGTAGAGCGCTACCCGTTCTTCCAGCTCCGCCTCGAAGGTCAGCGCGAAGCCGCCTTCATGCGGTTCCAGCCGGTGCGGAACCATTTTGAGGAGCCCGGCATCCCCCAGGATGTACCCGGCCAGACCCAGTTCGAATTTTCCGTTCGGCAGCTGGTTGCCCGCAAACAGCGGCAGCAAGAGGCCGAATGCCCACAGCGTGATCCATCGTCGTTTCATCATTACTCCTTATAATTTGATCAAATCGCTTGAAAATACGTTTAACCGATCACCCGGCGGGAAGCCCGGCGGCTGGAGAGACGCTCCACCAGATTGGTTACGGCTTCGTCGCAGCGGCGGTTGAAGGCCTCGTCGCTGCCGGAGGGCCAGTTGCCGGAGATGGCCCCCATGAATTTCCCGTCCCGGAAGACCGGCAGCGCCAGGCAGTAGAGGTGGCCGCCGCCGTGGCTGAGCGGCATCACCTCCCGCCCCTGGGTGCGGATCCGGGTGAGCTCCCGCCGGAGGTCATGCAAATCGCCGAGTGCTTCCGGCCAGTGGTTCATGCTTTTCGGGGTCGGCGAGGCGGGACCCAGCTCGGCCAGCACCTCTTCGCGCTCCCGCTCTTCGGCATAGGCGAGGAGCACCCGCCCGCCGCAGGTCCGGTACAGGTCGGGGAGGCGGATCGGTTCGAGGGGAATGTAGAAGCCGGGGTTGAAGTTGCTGCAGTGGTAGACGTAGCGCCAGCTCCCGCAGCGCAGTGAGAACAGCACCGCCTGGCCGATTTCACGGGCACATTCGCGGATCATCGGCACGGCGGTTTCGTAGAAGTCATTCTGGTAGTGGAGTCCGCCGCCGAGATGATAGGCCATGGGGCCGGGCAGGTACCCCTGGCGCGCGCCCGCCTGTTCCAGATAGCCCAGCGCCGCCAGCTCTTTCAGCAGCCGGACCACTGTCGGCTGCGACAGCCGCAGCGAAGCGACCAGCTCCTTCGGCAGAACCGGCCGCCCCCGCATGACCACGTATTCCAGAAGGTCGAATGTCTTTCCAAGAACTTTTGTCATAATTCATACTGTGAATTTTGGTTGTGTCGTATAAGATAATTATGACTCAACTCGCCTGAAATGTCAATACGCAGAGAAGGAAAGTACCGAAAAAATACATCATAATCTACTATGTGAATTATTGATTGATATTGGCAGCCGGCTTGAATTATCGCCGGCGTATGATATAATAGACTGGTTCGGCAGTCGATTGTATGAGAAAGGGTTTGGCGATGAAATCATATTGGGCGCTTTTGCTTCTCGTAGCTCTTCCCCTGGCGGGAGACGTTGCCGTCAATCCTCACCCGGACCCCGACCGGCCGCGCATCTACACGCAAAACTACCACTGGCGGGCGCAGCCGGAGCTGGCCGAAGCGCTGCGGCAGCAGAGCCGCCTCGCCATCCGGCCCGAGGTGGAAAAGCTGGTCGGCTGCATGGACGCGCTGGACTATCTCGTGACTCCGGCGGTGGGGGAGGAAAGGGTTCGGCTCGACCTCTCCAGTTTCAATGGCCTCGAATACGGCGAGTTGATCGTTATCGCCAAAGGGGCGCTGGAGATCACCGCTTTTCCGCAGTCGCCGCCCGAAGGCAAGGGCAGGGCAACCGGTCAGGCGATTGAAAAGCGGATTCTGCCCGGCAAGGAACTGTTTACGGTGCAAGTGTCGGGGCAGGTTCAAAGTCGGTACTTTTCCTTCTATAACGCTTCCAGCCGGGAGCTGCTGGCATTCCCGATTCAGGAGAAGGTGACTTTGCTGCGGCTTTCGTTTCATCCGGACGACGCTGTTTTCGACTGGCGCATTCTGGAGCGCTTCCCCAACCTGAACTGGTTGGAGATTGAAGGTGCAACGGAGCTCCGCAACGCCAAGGAGTTTCGGGGAAATCTCAGGACGCTGGTGCTGCGCGGCTGCCGCAATCTCGATTTGCCGCCTTTGGAACCCTGGGGGCTGGTATTCGAAAACTGCGAATTACGCCCGGAGCTGCTGGAGCGCCTCCGGCCGGGAAAACTCTCCTGGCTTGAGATCGAAGACACGGAGTTGGCTGATGTCGCCTTTTTGAAACGTTTTGCCGAATGCATCAATTTGAAGCTCTCCCGCTGGCCGAATCTGCGGGATATCTCCCCGTTGGCGGAGATGAAAGAGCTTCGCAGCCTGACCCTCTACGAGACCGCCGTGGCGGACGTCGCTCCGCTGGCCCGGCTGGAAGAGCTTTCCGGCCTGGAATTGAACGGCAACCGCGTCGAAGACCTTTCGCCGCTCGAAGGGCGCAATTTCGACCGCTTCTCCTTTTCCGGAAGCGATCGCGCGGTGAGCGGGAAGTTTGCCGAAAAGGAGTTCTCGTCGTACAAGCTGCTGCATCCGCAAATGATTGAGCGGGATGGGCACCGCTGGCGGCTCACCCTCGACGGGAAGCGCGTCGGGAACGCCTTCCAACCGAATAGCGCCATGCTGACCCGCGAGGACTATCCGGCCCTTTCCCATTTTCGGCTCGACCACCGCTCCGGACGATACGAGTATCCGCCCTCCGGCCTCGGCAAATGGATCTATCTCCCTAAACAAGAGGGCAAAACCTACACCATCGCCATCGAAGGCGCGCAGCGCTTCACCGACTTCATCCGCGTGGACTCGAAAGGCGTGACCCTGACCTGCCGCGAAGGCGAACTTGTCGGCGCTTTCTGATCGTTGGCGGCGTGTACCAAACAACATTGCGTGCCAATCCCCGGCCCACCGCGTGGTTAGCTTAAATAAGCGCTGCGCCCCGCCCAACTCTCGCGACGCCAATCACGCACATCACCCGGAAGACCACACAACGAGAACGGCGCTCTTATACTATTTCGCTTTCAAACATAGATGACGTTGCATATCTTTGAGCCGCTTGCGACCTTAAACCCTCGTCCGATATTCATATCGGCCTGCGGTTTAAAATCGCAAGCCATCTCAAAGCTATTGCAAGTCATTGGTCTATGTTTGAAAGCGAAATAGTAGTAGGACAGAGCGCCCTACCAGGGGAAGCGTCTTCGGCCAAACAAATAACCTGACAGACAAAAAAACTGCCGGACTTGTCCGGCAGTCAATGAGGCGAAGCTGGGAGCGAAAATCAGTAGTTTTCAGCCTCGACTTCGAAGAAGGCCTGCTCTTTTTTGCAGACGGGGCAGATCTTCGGGGCTTTGTCGCCCACGTAAACATGCCCGCAGTTGCGGCACTCCCAGTGGACCGGCTGGTCTTTGACGAAAATCGCGCTCTTCTCCAGGGTTTCCAGGAGTTTGCGGTAACGTTCCTCATGGCGCTTCTCGATGGCGGCGACGCGCTCCAGGTTGCGGGAGATGGCGTCGAAACCCTCTTCGGCGGCGACCTTCGCGAAGTCCTTGTACATGGCCGTCCACTCTTCGTGTTCGCCCTGGGCGGCGGCCAGCAGGTTCGCCTTGGTGTCGCCGAGATGACCCAGCTCCTTGAACCAGAGCTTCGCGTGCTCCTTTTCGTTGTTCGCCGTCATCTCGAAGATCGCCGCGATCTGCTCGTAGCCTTCGGCACGGGCGACTTCGGCAAAGTAGGTGTATTTGTTCCGGGCCTGCGATTCACCGGCGAAGGCATAAGCCAGGTTCTCGGCGGTCTTGCTGTTCTTCAAATCGGCCATGATGATGCTCCTTTCCCAATTTTTAGGTTATCTAAAAATAGTATTGATTATCAAAAATACAAGTCAGTTTTCAGAAAATCGCTCTATTTATGCAGTTTCCCTTCGTAGGAGTGGTAGCCGGCGAACGCAAAGGGCTGCGAACGGGCGGCGAAGGGAAGATCGGCCGTATTGAAGAGGCGGTTCTCCTGCCAGGCGTTTTTGACGGCGGCTTCGATGTTGCGGATGTGGCGGAGCTCCTGCTCGCCTTCGCCGGTGACCTCGATCCACTCCGGCGGCACCTGAGTGATCGGAATCGAATCGAAGGCCGCGTTGCAGATCAAAGTGTGGCGGGCGGCGACATCCACCGTACAGATGAAGGTCGAGGGGTCGGCCAGGCGTTTTTCGAGCGCGTTGTAGATATTGACGCGGATGCGGTCCGAGGGCGCGGAGGCGAACTCTTCGACCACGTTCCCCTTGGCGTCGCGCAGGATGTTCTTCACCTGGCCGTATTCGATGCTGCCCCGGTCGCCGATGATCGCCGAAACCGGGTTGATGTTCGTCGCGGTCGCGTGGGAGCCGGAGAAGAACAGCTCCACGCCGTCGTCGGTGACGATCCTGAGGTCGGCGGTGTCGCAGCTCTCGATCGGATTAGCCCGGTACATCCCCCCCTCGATCGTCGCCGGGATGCACGCTTCGGCGAAGCTCCGCCCCGCGAAGAAGCTGAGCAAATTGAGGTAGTGCGCCATGCCGTTCGAATAGGGGCTGTCCAGCACCGGATGCTCCACGGTGCCGATCTTGCCGGCCCAGTTGTTGCGGTGGTAGTAGTTGTAGTCGCGCGGCCAGAGGGCGTAGCTTTTCAAGGTATGGATCTTGCCGATGGCGCCGGAGAGGATGAGCTCTTTGATCTTCTGATTTTCCGGCTGGTACATGGTCTGGTAGCCGACGGCGACGAATTTACCGGTGCGCCGTTCGGCCTCCATCATCGCTTCGGCTTCGATCACGGTGGAGGCGACCGGCTTCTCGACGTAGACGTTGGCTCCCGCTTCGAGGGCGGCGACGGTCATCGGTTTATGGAGCGCGATGCCGGTCGGAATGAAGCAGATGTCGATTTTCCCCGCCAGTTCGCGGAGCATGACCCGGTAGTCGTCGTAAATGCGGCAGCCGATGCTTTCGAGGAAGGCGCACTTGTCGGCTTCCTCCTCGCGGTTGATGATGGCGGCGCCGACGGGACGGCAGCGACCGGCGGCGTGCTCGCGGAGCAAATCCTGATAGTGAACGTTTCCGAAGCCGGAAACACCGATGATGGCGGCATTGAACATGAATCTACTTCTCCAATATATCGTGTACAGTTAAAGAACGAATTTTCCAGATGCCGTCGATTTTGCCCAGCTCGCTGACGAAATCGCGGATCTCATGGGTGCGGCTCCCGTCGCGCCCGCGGCCGGTCACCTCGCCGGTGAAAGCCACCGACGCCGTCTCCGGCGAAGTCAGCGTCACCGCCAGATCGCGCAGCCGGATGTCGAGCGATTCGAACACGCCGTGAACCTGCGCCAGCATGGAGCCGATCTCCGTGCTGTTCAATTCGCCGGAAAACCAGGCGCGGCCGATGTCGAAACGACAGCTCCGGGCGAAGCAGTCGTCCACCCGGTTGACCTTGCCGATGGCGGAGGCGGCCGTCTCCCCTTGCGCCTTCGAGCCGATGGTCGCGGCCAGCCGCAGGGTGCGGACGATCTGAGCCTCATCCCCGTCGCGGGTGATGTACCAGAAGGAGACGCCCCCCAGAAGAAGAATCACCGCAAAGATCGCAATCCAGCGGCGTTTGATCGAAAAATTCATAATGCTTCCTTGTCAGAATAGCGGCGCGCCGGCGATCCGGTCGGCCCTCACTTCGCCGAACAGCTGCATCTCCAGCGGATGGCCGCGGTTGTCGCCGACCACGTAGTAGTGGCCGGGGGAGACCACCCGCGGCGGCAGCTCCCAGTTGCTCATGTAACGGACGTACGGTTCGCGGGCTTCCGTGCCGTTGCGATACAGCTTCCCCTCCCGGAATTCAATGGTGTCGCCCGGCAGACCGACGATGCGTTTCAGGTAATAGACCCGGTCGGTGTAGCGCAGAATCACCACATCGCCGAGCTTCGGTTTCGAAAACAGGTACTTCCCCCGCCAGCAGAAGGTGAACCCCCGCCCGGGAAAGGTCGGCGCCATGCTCTCCCCGTCGATCGAACAGGGGATCAGGATGAAGCCGAAAACAATCACCGCCAGCACCGCCACAATTCCCGCCCGGGCCAGGGAGCGGCGGTTGATCTTCGGCAGGAAAAAGTCGGAAACCGCCCCCGCCCCGGTCTCGTCCTCCGAGCGGTGCGCTGCGGCAATCGAGTGCCAGAGAGCGGCCAGTTTCCGGAACATTTCCCGCCTTTACTTCTTCCTCGCCTGCGCCTGCGCCTGGGCGCGGGCGGCCTTGCGAAGCTCTGCCTCTTCCGCCTCCAGGAGCGGCAGGAAGCGGGTCTTGTCGCTCGCCTTCATATAGGCCTCTTCGGCGGAGATGTTGCCGAGGTCGTACTGAAGCTGGATGGAGCCGTCCATCGACTGCATGCCGCGCCCGCCGCCGGCTTCGATGATGGTGCGGATGTTCGAAATCTGCCCCTCGCGGAGGGTGTTGGGCAAGCCGTCCGCCCACAGCAGGATCTCGTGGACCGCCACCCGGCCGCCGTCTTTTTTACGGCAGAGGAGCTGCGAAACGATGCCCTGAAGACACTCGGCCAGCATGGTGCGGATCTGCGCCTGTTCCGCCGCCGGGAAGGCGTCGATCACGCGGTCGATGGTTTTCGGCGCGTTGTTGGTGTGCAGGGTGGCGAAGACCAGCATGCCCATGGCGGCGCAGGTGAGGCCGAGGCGGATGGTTTCGTTGTCGCGCATTTCGCCGATCAGCACGATATCGGGGTCGGAACGCATCGCCCCGCGCAGCGCCCGCGGGAAGGACTCCGAGTGGATGCCGACTTCGCGGTGGACGATGGTGCTGTATTGATTCTGGTGGACGAATTCAATCGGGTCTTCGATGGTGATGATGTGCTTGACCTGATTGGCGTTGATGTAGTTGAGCATGGCGGCGAGGGTGGTCGATTTACCGCTGCCGGTGGGGCCGGTGACGAGCACGAGTCCGGAGCGGTAGTTGCAGATCTCGACCAGCACTTCGGGGAGCGACAGCTCTTCCAGCGTCTTGATCCGGCTCGGAATCTGGCGGAGGACGCAGCCCATGCCGTGGTAGTTGTAGAGGAAGTTGCAGCGGAAGCGCGCCAGCCCCGGGATCTCATGCGCGAAGTCGAGGTCGTGCTTCTGGAGGTATTGCTCCCAGCGGTGCTCGGGGTAGCAGATTTCGTGCAGCAATTGCTCCATGTATTCGGCCGTCAGGATGACGTCGTCGAGCGCGAAGAGGTTTCCGTGGATGCGGGACTTGGCCGGGAAGTTGACCGACAGGTGAAGGTCCGACCCCCCCATTGAAAGCATCTGCCGGAGGTACCGGTTGATGATCGGTTCGTTTTCCATGGCTTCCATTATCTCCCCTTTTTCAGTTTCTTCGCTTCACGGACCGCGTACTCGGATTGAAGCTGCTTGATTTCCGACTGGTCGCGCATCATGGGGAGCGCCGTTTCGTAATCGACGACCCCCTGTTTGAACTTTTCGAGCAGGCATTGGTCGATGGTGCACATGCCCTGCTTGCTGCCGGTGGACATCGTCGATTTCAGCCGGTAGGATTTCCCCTCGGTGATGATGTTGGCCACGGCCAGGGTGTTCACCAATATCTCATAGGCGTTGGTGAGGCCGCCGTTCGCGGCGGGGATCAGCTTCTGGCAGATGACGCCGCGCAGGCTCCCCGCGGTCATCGCCCGGATCTGCGGCTGCTGCGACGGCGGGAAGACGTCGAGCAGGCGGTTCATGGTGTTGGCGGCGTCGCTGGTGTGCAACGTCCCGATCACCAAGTGGCCGGTTTCGGAGGCGGTGATGGCGTTTTCGATGGTTTCGAGGTCGTGCATTTCGCCGATGACGATGACGTCCGGGTCTTCGCGGAGGGCGGCCTTCAGCGCGCTGCGGTAGCTGTTGGTGTGGCGGCCGATTTCGCGCTGGGTGACCTGGCAGTTTTTCGAGAACTGGAGGATTTCGATGGGGTCCTCGACGGAGATGATGTGGTCCTGGCGCTTTTCGTTGATGATGTTGACCATCGAGGCGAGGGTGGTGGTCTTGCCGCTGCCGATGGGGCCGGTGACGAGGACGAGCCCGTTGTGGTAGTCGAGCATCCGTTTGATGGTGATGACGTCTTCGGGCATGAAGCCGAGCTCTTCGAGTTCGCAGATGTGGTCGGGAACCAGGCGGTAGCTGCCGGCGGCGCCGTCTTTCTGGATCATCAGGCAGACGCGGAAGCGGCTGGGGCCGATTTCGAGGGCGAGGTTCATATCCTGTTCGCGAAGGAACTGTTCGCGTCGCGCCTGGTCGAGGAGGACGGTGTTGAGCCGGAGCGCGTCGTCCGCCGGCAGAATGAAGTCGTCGAAGCGCTCCACCGCGAGCATCCGCCTTGCGAAGGGCGGCGAACCCGCGGAGAGGTGCAAGTCGCTGCATCCCAGAGCCCGCAGGCAGCTGAGGAGGATGATCATCCGTTCGGCCACCTGCTGGTCGTCGAGCAGCGAAATATCGCGCAGGCTGGGCAGATCGGCGTAGGACTGGACTTGGGACAAGTCGAAGTCGATCCCGTCGTAATGGATGGCGTTGTCGGTCTGGATGCCGCTGCCGGCGGCGAGGGCGGGCTCATCCTGGGGAATTTCGGGGGCGATGCCGGTTTCGGCCTGTTCGACCGCGTAGTCGATCACCTGCTGGATCTGTTCGAGCAGGCTTTGCTGATCGGTTTCGTCGAGTCCTTCGGCCAGGCGGTCGAGGATGGCCTGGGCGTAGGCCGTGAGATCGGGTTCGCCGAGCGAGGCGTAGATCGCGAACGCCTCGCCGCTGCCGATGGCTCCATTGGAAACCAGCGCGAAAATAAACCATTGAATATCGAGCGGCATGAGATTCGTCTCCCCAAAGATTCAGAATTCCGAAATAAAGGGCGGCTCCCACCCTCGGGAAATAGTATAACCTCCGGAAAGATTTTTTTCAAGTTTCCGGCGATAATTTCGCCGAGGATTTTATCGCCGGTCCGGCAACCCGGAAATTTCGTCATAAAATCCTGATCAAGATTGGACAAAACCGAAAGATGGGTGTAACTTTACCCAAATGCGTAATTCCCAAAAATAATGTGCGGTGAAAGGGATATATCATGAACGATTACCAATGGACTGACACCAGCGGCACGCTCTCCACCTACAATGTCACCATCGACGCCGCCGCCGGGGATAAACTGCTCTCCTCCACCATGCCCCGCGCCGAATACATGTACGGCTGCACCCCCACCGCTCTCGGCATGCTTCTCGGCTACTACGACATGAACGGGTTCGAAAACCTGATCGAAGGAGATGTTTCGGTCGATTCGCGCGGTTCCGACGGCAATATCTACAACATGAACGAATTCGACACCGCTCTCGGCCGCTTTATTGCCTCGACGGACTATGTCGAACGTTTTTTCGGAACTACCGCCGCCGAGGAGCTCCCCTATGCGTTTGTCGGCGGCGGCACCAGCAGCGGTATTTCCGAGGTGAACATCTCAGTCTGGAACTGCCTCGCCGATTACATCGGCACCGGGCAGGTCTGGCGCAACTACTCCACCGACTACGGCACCTGGATCCATTATAACACGACGCTCCAGGATATTCTCAATACCAACCTGACCACCACCGTTACCGCGGACAATGTCAGCCGTACCTACGACTGGCGCTTCAATACCATGCTGTACGGGCTCAACCTTTATGTCGAATCGCGCGACTACGCCCTCGACGCCACGGAAACCGGCACCTTTGCGGTCGACAGCCAGAATGGGAGCTTCACCTTTGAGGACTATATGGCGGAGATCGACGCCGGCCGCCCCGTCCTCGTCCACGTGACCGGGCATACCATGACCGGCTACGGTTACAACGCCTCCACCCGGGAGATCATCTTCGACGACTGCTACTTCCATGACCAGCGCATGGTCTGGGGCACCAGTCATTGGTATAATGAAGAGGCCCTTGACCTGCAGGCGATTACGGTCATCCGTTTCGACTCCGATCCGACCCCCGGCGTGGTGGACGTGACGCCCCCCGTCCTCAACGGGCTCCCGAAGGCGGTGGTGGATGGCGGCGCCGTCACCTTCTCCTGGAGCGCCGCCAGCGACGATGTCGGCGTCACCGGCTACGAGCTCCTGGTCGGCAAGGACACCTATGTCACCACTGGAACCACCCTCCGGATCACCGATCTCGGGCCGGGCGACCACACCTACTCCCTCCGCGCCTACGACGCCGCGAAGAACTACAGCGCATGGTCGAACGATCAGAGCTTCACCATCGTCCGCTCCGAGATCGACGGCGTTCCGCCCGTTCTCAACGGGCTCCCCCGGGCGGTGGTGGTGGACGGCTACGTCACCATCTCCTGGGATGCCGCCAGCGACAACGTCGCCGTCACCGGCTATCAGCTGCGCATCGGCGATCAGACGCTGAATTTCAAAGCGAACGAGTTTTGGTACGGGGCGACGTTCGAAGTGGGTCAATACTCCTTTGCGCTCCGCGCTTTCGATGCCGAGGGGAACTACAGCGAATGGTCCGCCACGCAGTACTTCGGCGTTGCCGACCCCGATGCGGAGGGGCCGGTCCTGATCGGGAAGCCGAGCGCCGCCGTTTCCGGCGAGAGCGTAACCATCTCCTGGGCCGGGGCCACCGACGTGCAGGGGATCGCCGAGTACCAGGTCCGGATCGGCGACAAGGTGGAGAGCGTCTCGGGAACCAGCTACACCCTCACCCTCAGTGCGGGGAGCTACGGCTACGCGGTCCGCGCGGTCAATACCGCCGGGACGTGGAGCGACTGGTCCGCGACGCAATCTTTCGTGATTGACGACGTCCGCGCCCCGGTTTTCCGCTCCGCCCCCCAGAATTATCTCTCGGGGTATTCGGTCACCATCGCCTGGGAGGATGCCGAAGACAACATCGGCGTCACCCGCTATGCGGTCAAAGTCAACGGCAAAACGTATGACGTGGCGGCCGGAGCCACCCGCTATACCCTGACGAATCAGGCCGTCGGCAGCTACCAGTACCAGGTGATCGCCTGGGACGCCGCCGGGAATGCCGGGTATTCCGCCACCGGGCGCTACACGCTTACGGAAGACCAGCGGGGCGTCTTCGAGTTCCCGGTCACGGGGACGCTGGAGGGGGCCGCCGCTTACCTGACGAAAACGGTGGTCTTGCAGCCGGGACTGTACCGGCTTACCTCCGAAGGCAGCGGTTCGCTCAACGCGAAGATCGAGGTTCTCGATGTGGATGACGGCTTCCGCAAGGTGGCCTCCGGGAAGGTCAAAAACGGCGTTCTTTCGTTCAAGAAACCGGTGCTGCTCTCGGGCAGCTACTGCCTTCGCGTCGTCAGTTCCGATCGCGGCCGGACCGCCGGCGAGTTCTCCTTCGAATTCACGGGGAGCGTCTTCTACCGCGCCGACAACAGCGACGACGACCCCGATGCTCTGAAGAGCGCGGCCCGGATCTCCTTCGGCACGACCGCCGGAACCCTGATCGCCGATGAATGGGTGGGCTATGGGGACCCCGTCGATTATCGGGAAGTGACCTTCGCGGCCGCCGGGAAATACGTCTTCGACCTGACCGCTTCCGACCGGGCCAAGCTGACCGTCTACACCTTGAAGAACGGCAAATGGAAAGCTGCCGGGACCCTCTCCGTCAAAGCCGGGGAGAGCCGGAGCACCAAGGGCATCCTGCTGGAAGCCGGGACCTACCGGATCGCCGTCGCCTCGCCCAATGCCAAGAAAGGGGGCGACGCCGTCTACAGCGTGGCCGTGAACGGGAACAGCAACTTCTTCACCAAAGGGGATAACCGCGACGACATCTGGCAGAACGCCGTCCGGATCGGCACGCCCGCCGCCGGCGATACGTTTCAAGGCTGGGTGGGCTTCGGCGACGAGTTTGATTACGCGCTCTTCCAGGTCGGTGAGGATTCGGTTTTCGACTTCCGTTTCGCCGGTTCCGACAAGGCGAAGCTGACCCTTTCGCGTTACGACGCCGAACGGGACCGCCTGGTCAAGGTCAAAACCGTCGCCGTCAGCGCGAATTCGCCCGAGAAGATTCTGGCGGGCCTGCAGCTGGCCGCCGGGGAGTACTACCTCGGCGTCCAATCCACCAACGCGAAGAAGGGCGGCAACTGCGGCTATACAGTGGCCTTCGCGGCGCTGACGCCGGTTCCCCAAGCGGAGGTGGAGTCCTCCCTCCGCTCCGCGCGCATCGCCTGATTTTTTCACACTGAGGATCAGCAAATGAAAAAAATCATGCTGCCGGTTGCCGCGGCTCTCGTGGTGCTGGGGCTGGCCGGCTGCGCTTCCAGTGAACGGATGGCCCGCATGTCGGGCGGGGTTTTCGACGAGTACTCCGTGCCGAAATCCCAACGCCTCCGCTCCGAGAAGTTCCAGAAGAAGACCGAGAACTTCGCCGGTGTGAAACGCTCCGGGGGGGCCACCGTCGGCTTTCGCGAGAACCTGGTCAATATCTGGCCCTTTTTCTTCCGTTCCGACGACTATGTTTCGATCTTCTGGCCCTTCATCGACTTCGACCCGTACGGGATGGCGATCCGCCCCTTCTACAACCACGAGGGGGACGACTACTCGATCCTCTTCCCCCTTTCCGCCTGGAATACGGCGGATAAATCGGGCTGGGTGCTGACCGGCTGGTGGAATCGCCACTCTGCGGCTTTCCTGCCGCTTTTCTATCACTCTACCTTCCCGGTGGCCGGTACGACCTGGATTCTGCCGTTCTTTTATCACTCTTCCTCCCGGCAGTCCGGCACGACTTGGATTCTGCCGCTCTATTATCACAGCTGGGATCGGCCGAAACAGCGGGATTTCCGCATGGTGCTGCTCGGCTATTACGGGAAGGCCGTCGGCGTGGATGACTCCGAATGGGCGTGGCTCTTCCGGCGCGGCGATGACGACGGAGTCCGGCGCGAACTCGCCTACCGCTTCGGCAAGGAAGGCAAAGCGGTTCCCAAGAACGACAAGGAGCTGGAAAAGTTGCGCGTCGAGGTCCATAACAGCCTGCCGGAGAGCAAGGAGACGAAGGTCGGCTTCCTCCCCCTCTTCCACGTGACGGAGGGCAAGGACGCCTGGTCGTTCAATCTCGTTGGTCCCTTTTTCTGGCTGGAACGGGAAGGGGAGGCGAAAAAGGGCGGTGTCCTCGGTCCCGTTCTCGGTTGGCGCCAGTCGGAGCCGCTGGGACCGGTGGTCGGCGGAGCGTTCGGAGGCGCGGAGTCCTCCTTTACTTCTTTTGCGTTGTTATCTCGCTTTTCGAAAACGACCTATTATCAATGGACCCCGGAGGTTCAGGCATTGCACGATCTCACCGCCTTATCGCGCCGGACTCCCTTCGAGCGCTACCGGCCTGAAATGGAGACCATGCTCCGTACGATCGACCCGGCGCAGAAACTTCCGGCGACGGTAACCGACGCCAACACCATGCGGCTCTTTCTCGAAGACTTGACCCGGGGGCGGGAGTTCCCGACCCGGCATGAGTACAGCGGGGGATTCCTGCCGCTCTACTGCTACTCCTTCCGGGAAAAGTCGGATTGGTGGGCGATTCCGGCGGCGCTCACCTGGCGCCGGAGCGGCGTCGATTGGAGCACCTTCTGGAGCCTCCCCCTCTTCACCTATGCCGGGCGGTCGCCGACGACGGACGTCACCACCGTGGCCGGTCCGGTCGTCTGGTACTCGAAGACGCGCCGGGTGGAGTGGGAAGAAAAAAAGATCCATTCGCGGGACATCCTCTGGGCCGAAGAGTATAACCTGGTGGAGTTCGAGAGCGACTACGCCGCCCTCGGGCTTTATCATCACGGCCGGGACGCCTTCCTGGTCGCCCGCGAAGGCGTGGATGCGAGAGCGGCCGAAAAAGTCCGCAGCCTCCTCTGGGAACTGTTCCGCGAACGGGGCGCGGTGGAGCGGGAACGGGAGGCCATCGACAAACGGGAAACGCGCAACCGGGCCTGGAAGCCCAATACCCGCCTTGAGGAGCTTCGCCAATTGACCGAGGAGGAGGAGATCCGGCTGGCCCGGCTGAAGTTCAAGGAGCGCGAGGCGAAATATCAAGATTCCGAGGCGGATTTGAAGCGATCCTGCGCCAGGGTCGGTTTCGCTTATTCCCCGGACGTTTTTGCTTCGCGGGAAGCGGTTTGCGCGGAGGTCGGGCGGTTGCAGAAGGCCGTGGCCGAACTGCGCTGGGTGGAGGATTACGGCAACGGCATCTTCTACCGCAAGCGGATTTTCTGCAACGGCGACTACAACTGGCGGCTTCTGGGCGGCTATCTCGCCGGCGGTGAAACGTCGGCGGATAAAGAGGATACGCACGTCCTTCATCTGCTCTACCGCTACCGGCGGGAGGGTAAGCGCTCCGAAGAGCTGATTTTCCCCTTTATCTCGGTTGAAAAGGATGGCGACGACTCCCGCTTCTCCTTCCTCTGGCGCGTCTTCGAGCGTCAGGAGAAGAGCGGTAAAACGGGCGGCCACTTCCTCTTCATCCCGTATGGCGAGCTGTAAAGGTTTGAGGAGGATTGAGCGATGAAAAAAACAGTTATTGCAGTCTCCGGCGTCCTGTTTCTGCTGGGGCTGGCCGGTTGTGCTTCGAGCGAGCGGATGGCCCGCATGTCGGGGGGCGTCTTCGACGAGTACTCCGTGCCGAAGTCGCAGCGCGTCCGCTCCGAGAAGTTCCAGAAGAAGACCGAGAGCTTTGCGGGCGCGAAGCGCTCCGGGCGCACCACGCCCGCGCTTCACGAGACTTTGATCAACGTCTGGCCCTTCTTCTTCCGCTCCGACGACTATGTTTCGATTCTCTGGCCGGTGGTCGACTATGACCCCTTCGGGATGGCGATCCGGCCGATCTACAATCAGGAGGGGGATGACCACTCGATCCTCTTCCCCCTCTCCAGCTGGAATACGGCGGAGAAATCGGGCTGGGTGCTCTTCGGCTGGTGGAATCAGCACTCCAGCTGCTTTTTCCCGCTCTTCTATCGCTCTTATGACCCTCAATCGGGGGCGATGTGGATTACCCCCCTCTGCTATCGCGGCTGGGAGCGTCCCCGGCAGGGCAAGCGCAACTTTCTGAAAGAGAGCGATTTCACCCAGGCGCTGCTCGCTTATTACGGCAGGGAGACCCGGGTGGACGACGCCGGTTGGGCGTGGCTCTTCCGCGACGACGACGTTCCCGGGCTTCGGCGCGAATTGGCCTACCGCCTCGGCAAAGAGGGGAAGGAGGCTCCGCAGGATAAAGAAGCCATGGAGAAGCTGCGCGACGAGGTTTTCAAAGGCCTGCCGGAGAAGGAGAGTTCGAAATTCGGCTTCTTCCCCCTCTTCCATGTGACCGAAGACAAGCAGGACTGGTCCTTCCATGTCGTCGGGCCCGTCTTCTCCGTGGAGCGGGAAGGGGAGGTGCGCAGGGTTACTTTTCTCGGCCCATTTGTTGGTTTTTATGAGGAGAAGCCGCTGGAGTCGGCGGCCCGTCGCCCTCTGGTGCGGAAACAGCCTAAGCATGCGAAACAGCCCGCCGCCGCGGACCCCGTGGTTGAATCGCCCGGTGCGGAGCTGAAGGGGGAGAACTGGTTTTTCTCCATCCCCCTTCTCTCCCGCTTTGCGAAGCAGACCTACTATTGCGACACGCCGGAGTTCCGGGCGGTGCGCAGCTTGGTCGCGCTGTCGCAGCAGACCCCCTTCGAACGCTATCGCCCCGAAATGGAGGCCGAACTCGGCAAGCTCGACCCCGCGCTGAAGCTGCCGCCCACGGTAACCGACCATAATACCATGATTCTCTACCTCGAAGACCTGCTTCGGGTGCGGGAGCTGGCGACCCGGCACGAGTACGGCGGGGGCTTCCTGCCGCTCTTCTGGTACTCTCTCGGGGAGAAGCTGGATTGGTGGGCGGTTCCGGCCTTGCTCACCTGGTACCGCAAGAGCGAAAACTCCAGCGGTTTCTGGAGCCTCCCCCTCTTCAGCCATGTCGGCCACTCGCCGGAGAGCGACGTCACCGCCATCTTCGCCCCCTTCCTCTGGTTTTCGAAGATGCAGCGGGTGGCGGAGCGCGAGGATAAGGTGATTTATCCGCGCACCGCCCTCTGGGCCGAAGAGCATGACATGGTGGAGTTCGAGAGCGAATACGCCGCCCTCGGGCTCTACTACCACGGCCGCGACGCCTTTATGGTCACTCGCGAAGGCGTGGACGCCGAAGCCGCCGAAAAGGCGCGGAGCCTCTACTGGAAACTGCTTCGCGACCGGGGCGTCATGACGCGCAACGAGGCGGCCATCCGGAAGCGCGAAGAGCGCAACCAGGCCTGGCAGCCCGCCGACCGCATCGAGGAGCTCCGCAAGCTGATCGAGGTGGAGGAGATCCGGCTGGCCCGGGTGAAACTGGCTGGACTTGAGAAGGCGTGGGCGAAATCCGAAGACGAGCTGCGGCAGGCTTGCGCCAAAATCGATTTCGACTACCGCCCGGAGGTGTTCGCCACGACGACAGCGCTCCGCGCCGAAGTAGCGCGGCTCCAGGCGGCGGTGACCGAACTTCGCCGGGTGGAGGATTACGGCAGCAGCCTCTTCTACCGCAAGCGGATCTTCTATAACGAGGGGTACGAGTGGCGGTTGCTGGGCGGCCTTTTGGCGAGCGGCGACGTGTCGCAGGAGAAGGAGGATACGCACGTCCTTCATTTGCTCTACCGCTACCGGCGGGAGGGGAAGCGCTCCGAGGAGCTGATCTTCCCCTTTATCGCGATCCAGAACGACGGCGACGACTCCCGTTTCTCCTTCCTCTGGCGCCTCTTCGAGCGCCGGGAGAAGGGCGGCAAAACGGGCGGCTACCTCTTCTTCATCCCCTACGGCGATTTGTAGGCTATTCAGGATTCAAGCCAGAGCGGCTCCGGTGAGGCGATTTTGCTCTTCCAGCCGAAAATCCGGTGCGGCGGTGAATGCCTCCGGTGTGGCATACGCAAATTGCAGATCCGAATTCACGGTCAGCCGGCCGTTTTTGGTCTCACTCCGGTTTCCGGCGGCGTCGAACGCGGTCAGCTCATAGAGGTAGCTGCCCCGGGCGACGTCGTTCCACTGGAAGCTGAGGCGATTGGCGTCGAACCATTCGCCATGTTCGAGATTTTCGCCGTACCGCAACTCATAACCGACGACGCCGACGTTGTCTTTGGGAGCCGTCCAGTCGAAGCGGATGTCGTTCCCTGTTACCTTCGTTTTGACGGAAACTTTCTTCGGCGCGGTTACGTCGAAAACCGTGAAGGTCCGGATTTCGCTCCATTCCCCGGTATTCTTTGTCGCGTCGACGGCCCGCACCCGATAGCGGTGTTCGCCGACCGCGAGTTTCCCCGCCTTCAGCGTCGGCTTCTTCGACTTGCGGATCACCCCATCGAGTTCGATCTCGTAACCGGAGATCTTGCCGGAGTTATCCACGCCCGGATTCCAGGTGAACCATGCCGAATATTTCGCATCGGCGACCGGAACGTTCAGCCCGGTCACTTTCTCCGGAGGAGTCGCGTCCTTGACGGTGAAGCTGACTTTCGCGGCTCTGGCGGCGTTGCCTGCGGCGTCGAATGCTTGAATGGTTGCCGCCTGCTTCCCCACGCCCAGCCCGTCGAGACGGAATTGCGGCGTGCTTCCGGCCAGCCGCGTCTCCCGGCCGTTGAAGACGGCCAGATAATGGTCGATGCCGACATTGTCCGTGGCGCTCCAGGTGATTGTGGCGCTGTAGCCGGTGATGGTCACGGTGGGCTTGTTCATTTTGGGTGCGGTGACATCGCGCACCGTAAAACTCTCCAAGGCGCTCCAGGCTCCGATGCTGCTGAAGGAGTCGATCGCCCGGATGCTGTAATCATGTTCGCCGATCGCCAGATTTTTGAGGGAAAGCGAGGGGGATTTTGCAAAATAATAGCTTCCGCCGCAATAGATTTCGTACGAGACGATTCGGCGGGAGGTGACGGCTTTTTCCCACTTCAGCGAAACATTGTATTTCTTCTGCGAGGCGGAGGGGGAGGTCAGGCGCGGCATTTCCGGGTCAATCGGCCGGATATTCGAGACTTCGTGGATGGTGGAGCTTCTTTTTCCATATGCATTGGTACTGCGGAAGGTAACCTGCCGGTTCTCCGCAATCAACAGCGGCTTGTTGTAGGTGAAAAAGCGGACGCCGTCGAATGAATATTCATTTTTGACGGAATTCCGGTCGAAAGCGGCGGTAAGCGTAACGAACCGGCTGGTGGAGTCGCCGTTGCTCGTCCAGACCGTCGGATTGGCGAGGGTCAGGATATTGGTCACCTGGAAGGTGGTGACCGCCGAAAGATTCCCGGCGGCGTCGGCGGCACGGAAATAGACGGACCCGTTGCTGTCGAAGGCGACTCCGGCTGCGGGATAGGCCAGCCAGGTCCGGTTGTCGCGGGAGTACTCCCGAATCACGCTGTCGGCGGAAAATTTGGCACTGACCGTCACCATATTCTCGGTGAGGGTGGTGATATCGGCGGTCGCAACCGGTTTCTCCGGCGGAATCCGGTCGATGTTGGCGACGGTGTGACCGAAAATCGTTTCATTCCCGGCGACGTCCACCGCCCGGAACTGGACGAGGCCATTATCCGGAACTTGTACCG
>JAVBRV010000433.1:0-7129 GCA_031547585.1 Victivallaceae bacterium | reverse complement strand
GGACCAGTCCGACTTGTCCGACCCGTCCGACAGAGCCGGCCGCCAATACGGGTTAAACCTTTTTCACATAACCAAAAACATTGTTTGCAAACTGCCTTCGTGTTGGGTTGCGGGCAAAGCCCGCGCCGTGTAACTCCGTGTTGCTCCGTGTTTCTGTACCGCTTTGATTGTTAGAAAATCTCGAATTTCCACGTTCCGCTCTTGACAATCGAATTTCACTGTGGTATAATATTGCAAAGAAAGTAAAACGTTTTACTTTTTCGGGAGTGTATTGACCGATGCAATCGACCTTGAAAGATGTGGCGGAGACGGCGGGGGTTTCGTACTCGCTGGTGTCGCGCTATTTGAATGGCGACCAGGCGCTTAAAATGCGTTCCGGCACCCGGGAGCGGATCGATAACGCCATTGCGGCGCTCGATTACCGTCCGAACCGGGTGGCGCAGTCGCTCCGGAGCGGACGCACCGGGACGATCGGCATCCTGGTGTCGAATCTGCGGAACCGCTACTATGCCCTGCTCGTCGACCACGTGCTGGAAGAAGCCAACCGGCGCGGCTACCAATTGCTGATCGCCTACGCCAATGATCCTGAGGAAGAATCTGCGGCTTTGCAAATGCTGGTCCGCCGCGGCGTCGACGGCTGTCTCACCAGCTTGCGGCTGACCGACCGGGCCTTGCTCGAACGGCTGCAGAAGAGCGGCTTCCCCCTCCTCTTTTTCGGGCGCGGCGTAGAGGGGTTCCCCGCGGTGGGCCGCGACCGGACGCCGGCCATTCTGCAGGGAATCGAGTTTCTGGCGGCGCGCGGACACCGCGAAATCTGTTTCATCACGCCGGGAGACGAACCGTTGGCGGATGAGGTGATTCAGCTCTGCCGCCGCCACGGCATCCGGAAATTCCGGGCGACGGCCATGCCGCACACGCCGGAAGCGCCGGAAGCGCTGCGCGATGTCTGCCGCCGGGCTCCCGCCGCCGTCATGGTCGTCGGCTGGCTCAACACCAACGCCTTCCTCCGGATCATCCACCGGGAGTACCCCCTCTACCGGCCGGAGGTGGTCGGGACCTACCACTTTCCCTACGAATATATGCTCGATGAACGCCTCGTCGGCTTCATCTACGGCGACTTCAGCCGCTTCCCCGGCATGCTGGTGACGGCCTTGCTCGACCGGATCGAAGGGCGGAATTCCGAAAAAATTCTCTTCCCCGACCAGTTCCTCACCGCCCCTGAATTGCGGCGGCAGCTGGACGGCGATTTCAACGACCGCGATTTTTACCTTTATACTTGACCAACAGGAGGTGCCAGACCATGAAAGAGATGCTGTTTCCCCAACGAGACCGGAGTTGTTTCACTTTAATCGAACTTCTGGTCGTGATCGCCATCATCGCCATCCTGGCGGCGATCCTGCTGCCCGCGCTGAACAAGGCGCGGCAGGCGGCGCACCAGGCCAATTGCCAATCCAACCACAAGCAGCTGCTGCTGGTCGCCCAGGTCTACTTCAACGATCAGAAGTGCATGCCGAAGAGCTACAAGATCGCCGGCTTCACCGACGGCGACTCCACCTGGATGATGACCCTGACCAAAAGCAATTACATCACCATCGGGCAGACCGCCACCTGGATTTACACGCCGCTCGGCCCCTTCCGCTGCCCCGGCACCTTCAATCCGCCGGTAGGGCTGCTCGGCGCCCGCATCGCGGTCGAAAGCGACCAGTACGGCGCGATGGCGATTAATTACAAAAACCTCCGCAACCCCTCCAAAAAGTTGCTGACCGCCGACTCGGTCAACCGCTACTGGGCGCTGTTCGGGAGCAACTGGAACTACTACTTCCGCGACAATGCCTTCAAGGACGACTCCTCCGGAATACGCGGAATCTACGCCACCCACAACAACAAGGCCATCATCGGCTGCGCCGACGGTCACGTGGGCATGGCCCGGGCGCCGTCGTGGGATACCGCCATCAGCGACCGCAACTCCCTCGACCCCACCGCCACCGGCATTCCGAAAGTTCTGTTCTGACCATGAAAAAAATATCGATTCTCCTCTTGCTCTTCCTTCTCGGGAGCCTGACCGCCGCCGCTCCGGACGAAGCCGGCTTCATCCGGGATTGGCTGATTGCGGGTCCGTATCCGAGTTATGTGGTGAACGGCCGCGACACCGGGCTGGAGTCGGACCCCGTCGGTGAAAAAACCGTCCGCCCCTATCCCGGCCTCAAAGACCGGGCGGTTTTCAAGGCGGACGTCGCCAAATTGATCGCCGAAGAGGGCGGCGCCAACGAGTGGGGCTTCCGGGCCGACCACGAGGTCGAAGTCGTCTGGACGCCGCGTCATACCGACGAATTCCGGCTGATGGTCGACGGCTTCTTCGACCCGATCGAGGACCATTTCGTCTTCTACGCCGCCTGCTATATCGAATCGCCGGTCGACCGGGAGGTCAAGTTCCGGATCGGCAGCGACGACTACCACCGGCTGCTGGTCAACGGCAGCGCGGTCGGCGAATCGGCCACTTCGCAGGGGGTGCGCAAGGATGGTTTCATCTATAAAACCCGTCTCCGGCGCGGACTCAACCCGGTGCTGCTGAAGGTGGTCGACGTCATCAACCACTGCGGCTTCTGCCTGGCGGTCAGCGACCTCGACGACAAACCGCTGACCGATCTGAAAATCCACCTCGACTCACCGGCGCGCAAGTTCGGAACCGACTGGTACGACAACGGCTACGCGCTGAAAGTCGATCCGGTTCCCTCCCCCCTCTTCGCCGGGGAGAAGCAGCAGCTCCGGCTGACCTTGTTCGCCCCCCAGCCGGGGGAATACCCCCTGACGCTGGCGGGGAAATCGTACCGCCTCCGCAGCGGGGAACCGCAAACCGTTCCCTTGCAGCTGAAAGAGGGAACCCACCACCTGCGCTGCGAGCTCGAGAACGCCCGCTTCGAACCTGAAGTCACCGTCTACTCCCACGCGAAACTCAGCGAGCGGCGGCAAGCCCTGAAACGCCAACTGGCCGAGGCGGAAGCCGCGCTGGCGGCAGCCCGCCGCGAACAGACCCGCCTCACCGCCGCCCGCGACGCGGCGGAGAAAGAGCTGGAAGCCGCCCGCGCCGAGACCGAAAAACGCTTCGCCGCCGAGCGAAAAGCCGCCATCGCAACCGCCAAACCCTCGGTCGACCGGCCGCTGGAGCCGTTCGCCAACTCCCGGCGGCGGCTCTGCATCAACGGCGACTGGGAGTTCGGCGCCAAACGGGACCGGCCGGATTCGCACACCCATCTCCCCGGCATCTTCTGCGGCAACTACTTCCGCCACCGCTACTACCCGGTTCAGCTGACCGACCCCGCGAAGCCGCACTCGGCCCCGGTGACGGCGGAGCCGGGCCACGAGTACTTCGAGTGGAATCCCCTCCTTACGGCTTCGCGTTTCTACCTCAGCCGGGAGGTCGAGCTGGACGACCCCGAAGCCGCGCACACCTTCGTCTCCACCCATATCGCCGGGCGCATCCGCCTCTGGTGCAACGACGAACTCTGCGGCGAATACGACGGCATCTTCGGCCTGGTGGAGATTCCGCTGCGGAACGTCAAAGCCGGGCGCAACCGCCTGACCATCGAATTCAACACCACGAAATACAATCATAAATTTCTGCGCAAGCGGGGGTTGCGCGGCGATCTCTTCATCGACTCCGCGCCGCCGGTTCAAGTGGCGGACGTCTGGGTCAAGACCTCCTACCGGAAGGCCGCCCTCGAAACCGTCACCGAGCTGGAAAACCGGAGCGCCGCCCCCCGCCGCTACGAACTCCGCCAATACGCGGTCGAAGGCGATCGGATCTGCTTCGAACTGCCCCCCGTCAGCGGCGAACTCCCGGCCGGCTCCCGCCGGACGGCCGAGAGCCGGGGCCTGTGGAGCAACCCGACCCTCTGGGAGCTTGAGAACCCCCACCTCTATACCCTGGTCAGCGACCTCTATCTCGACGGCAAACTCGCCGACCGCAGCTTCGACCGCTTCGGCTTCCGCGAAGTCTGGCTGCACGGCGTCGACTTCTATTACAACGGCCGCCGGATCATTCTGCAGGGCGACGTCGGCCACGCCGACTGGACAGAGAGCAAACATTGCGAAGTCGCCTGGCCGCTCTACCGCAAGGACGGCATCAACATCCTGCGGATGCATGACTCCACCGCGCAGAACGCCTCCGGCGTCCCCGAGCTCGCCGACCGGCTCGGCATGTTCATCTACGCGCAGTACTACCCGGTGATCGACCACACCGAGGGCAAGGGGAATCCGCCGCCGCAGTACAGCTCGGTCGCGGAGTTCCTGGCCGGCGACAACCACCGGTGGAACTTGGGCAACCTGAAGCGGTTCCACCGGATGATGCGCAACCACCCCAGCATCATCATCTGGTCCACCGACAATGAAATCTTCACCCAGAGCCGCGACACCGCGCCCCGGCGCGCCCTCAACGCCCGCAACGACGGCATCGCCGCCGAATACGCCCGGGCACTGGAGGCGATTGACCCCGGTCTCGTGGTCACCCGCGACGGCGACATCGGCACCTGGAACTCCAAGCAGAGCTACTTCGAGGATCCGCCGCGCCCGGTCGCCAACTACCATTACCCCGATTTCAGCGTCTCCGAGTGGGTGATGAACTGGCAGACCGCCTTCGAATTCCGGCCGGCGATCTTCGGCGAAACGCTCTACTGCTCCTACGGCGCCTGGAACCGCTGGTGCGGCGCGGTGCCGGAGGCGGTGCAGGGCAAAGCCCGCCGGGTACGCGAAATCGCCGGGCTCTACCGCAAACTCGGCGTTCCGGTTCAGATCTACATGGGCCTCGGCCTCGACGGTTTCGCCGAGCTGAAGCCGGATGGTTCCGGCATCCCCTGGGGCGTCATCGAAACGCCGCGTGCAGTGCCGCGCCCCGAGAACTGGCGGCGCGGCGTCCCCGAAAGCGTCTACCCCTGGCTGAAGATCGACTGGCCGGCCTACTCGGGACTGGGAGTCCGCAAGCCCGCCCGCAACGTCGACTGCCGCAGCTACGCCGACCGGGGGATCAACTGGAGCTCCGCGAAGCACGTTTCGCACATCCGCAACGCAGTCAACGACGCCTACCGCGACACCCTGATTCCGCAGCCGCCCCTGAAGGAGGCCGCCGACGCCGAGTGCATCATCCGTACCGCACCGGGGGTTACGGTGTGGGCGACTCTCCCCGACGGCCGCCGGTATGGCGTGGTGGCCGATTCCGGAGGCCGGGCCTGGATGCAGCTCCCCGCGCCGGGGAAGTACCGCTTCCGGGCGGGGAAGGTGGAACGGGAGTTCGAGGTTCCCGCCCGAACCTCCTACGCGGCGCAGCCGGGATTCGATCGGGTCGTCACTTTTGAGATGGAGTAACAGCATGAAAATACAATGGTTGATTCCGGTTCTGGCCGCCGGGTTGTCGCTCGCGGCCGGGGAGTTGGAGGAGATCCACGAAGGGGAGCGGAAGCTCGAAGCCCTCCAGGCGGAACTCCTGGAAGCCAAAAAAGAAAACCAGCGCCTCGCGGAAGCCGGGGAGAACCTGCGCCGGACCGCCGCCGTCACCCGGTCGGAGGCCCCCCTCCCGGTGAAACCGGCGGCCAAACCGGCCGATCGGATTCTCTACCGCTTTTCCCCCTCCGACAAGGATGGCTTTCAGCTGCCGGAAGGGGCGGAAGTGGTGAAGCTGGATGGCGGTACGGCTTTCCGGATTACCGCCGCTGCGCCGGGCAAGTCGATGATGGCGCGCCGGACGCTGACGGTTCCGGACGGCGTCCGGCTGCGGTTCCGGGCGGAGGTCAAAGCCGAGGGCGTGACCCGCGAGAAGGGGAAGCGCCTCGCCGGAATCCGTTTCGGCGGCATGTTCGGCGAAGACGGCAAGCGGCAGTGGCCGGCCGCCCGTCCCTGCGACGGCACCTTCGACTGGCAGGAGTTCGACTTCGAAACCGATATTCCCTTCGGAACCAAGCGCTTCCTGCTGCTCGCCGGGTTGACCGCCGAGAGCGCCGGGACCGTCTGGTTCCGCAATTTTGAAGTTCGGGTAGTGGAAAAGTAAAGTTCGCCATTGCAAAAAAATCAGTCTGCGTGTATTGTATTACGATCCACTCTTCCACGTATTGAGAAAGATGACCCGATGAATTATTCGACCGTCCGGCTGGAGCTCGGGCTGCCCGCTCCTTTGCGCTTCCTCTTTATCGCCGACAGCCACCTGATCTGCTTCGACGGGCGCGACAATGAGAAAAAGCGCGCCATCAGCGAACGCCGTCACCGGGAATATGAGGTGACCAACGTCGGCCGGAACCTGCCGTATCTCCTCCAGGCGCTCGATTACGCAAAACACCATTGCGACCTCCTGCTCCACGGCGGCGACCTGATCGACATGGTTTCCTCCCAGAACCTCGAAGTCGCCCAATGGCTGCTGAAAGACGTCGATTACCTCCTCGCCTGCGGCAACCACGAGTACACCCATTACTCCGGCCCGGAGGAAACCGAAGAGGAGAAAGCCGAGGCGCGCCGGGTCGTTCCGCCGTACTTCCGGAACGACCTCACCTTCGCCTCCCGCGAGATCGGCGGCCTGAACCTCATCGCCCTCTACAACGGCGACTACCAGTTCACCCGCGGGCAACTGGAGAAACTGCAAGCCGAAGTCGCCAAAGGACTGCCGATCCTGATGATCGTTCACAACCCCTTCTACACCCCCGGCCTTCACCGCTACCGGATCGAAGAGGAAAAAGAGACGCGCTGTTCCCTCCTCGGCTGCCCGGAAGAGCTGCTGGCGCCGCTCCCGAACGGCGACGGACTCCGCGCCGACGCCGAAACCCGGGAATTCATCGATTACCTGAAGCAGCAGCCGCTCATTAAAGGCGTTCTCGCCGGGCACGTCCATCTCCATCAAGCCTACAACGACATACTCTTCGGCGACACCCGCCAATATGTCACCGGCGGCGGCTATTACGGCTGCGGCATCATCTTCGAAGTTTCATAAGCAGGACAGAAACACGGAGTTACACGGAGTTACACGGCGCGGGCTTTGCCCGCAACCCAACACGAAGGCAGTTTGCAAACAATGTTTTTGGTTATGTGAAAAAGGTTTAACCCGTATTGGCGGCCGGCTCTGTCGGACGGGTCGGACAAGTCGGACTGGTCC
>JAVBRV010000067.1:0-4173 GCA_031547585.1 Victivallaceae bacterium | reverse complement strand
CCCATGAAGAGTGGCGAAAAGTATTATGTGACGACGCCGATCTATTACGTCAACGACAAACCCCATATCGGCAACGCCTATACCACCATTCTGGCCGACGTGCTGGCCCGATATCACCGTTCACTCGACATTCCGACCTTCTTTCTGACCGGAACCGACGAACACGGCCAGAAGGTCGAAAAGGCCGCCGCCAAACACCACATGGATCCGCAGCTTCACTGCGATGAAACCGTGGTTCGCTTCCAGGAACTGTGGAAAAAGCTCGAAATCACCAACGACCGCTTTATCCGCACCACTGCCCCCTTTCACAAGGAGGTGGTTCAGGAGGTGCTTCAGGAGCTTTACGACAAAGGCGAAATCTATCGCTCCGAGTACACCGGCTGGTATTGCGTCGGCGACGAGCGCTTCTTCACCGAAAAGGACCTGGTCGAGGGCAAATGCCCCGAATGCGGCCGCGACGTCACGCCGCTGCAGGAGTCGAACTACTTCTTCCGCATGGGCCGGTACCGCGAGTGGCTGATCGATTATATCGAGACGCACCCGGAGTTCATCCAGCCCTCTTTCCGGGCCAACGAGACGCTGGGGTTCCTCAAGGCGGAGCTGGGCGACCTCTGCATCAGCCGCCCGAAGTCGCGTCTCTCCTGGGGGATCGAGCTGCCGTTCGACGCCGATTACGTCTGCTACGTCTGGTTCGACGCGCTGCTCAACTATATCTCGGGCATCGGCTACCGGCGCAATGACGCGGAGTTCGCCGCCTGGTGGCCCGCCAGCTGCCAGCTGATCGGCAAGGACATCCTCACCACCCATACCGTCTACTGGCCGACCATGCTGAAGGCGCTCGGCCTCCCGATGCCCCGGACGATTTTCGCCCATGGCTGGTGGCTGACCGGTTCGACCAAGATGAGCAAGTCCCTCGGCAACGTGGTCAATCCGATGGAGATGGTCGAGCGCTGCGGCGTGGACGCCTTCCGCTACTTCCTGATGGCTGAAATGTCCCTCGGGAACGACGCCAGCTTCACCCCCGAAGCCTTCGTCACCCGTTACAACAGCGATCTCGCCAACGACCTCGGCAACCTTCTGTCGCGGGTGCTGAAGCTGACGCTCCGCTATGCGGGCGGCGTCGTCCCGGTCCCCGGCGAAATCACCGCCGCCGAGACGGAGTTCAACCATGCCGTCGAAGCCTCGATCGCCGCGATGGAGGAGGGCATCCGCCTGATGAAGCTCGACCAGGGCATCGCGGCGGTGATGAACGCCGTCCGCGCCGGGAACCGCTACTTCGAGCACACCGCCCCCTGGGTGCTCGCCAAAGAGGGCAAGACTGAGCGGCTGAATACCGTTCTCTATACCGCCGCCGACGCGCTGCGCCGGATTTCGGTGCTGCTGACCCCGGTGATGCCGGGCAAGATGGCCGAACTCCAGCGTTCGCTCGGTTTCGACGAAGCGCCCGCGGGCGGTCGGATCGCGGAGCTCCGCACCGCTCCCGCCGATCTCGCCGGCCGGACCCTTCGCGACACCGACGGGCTCTTCCCCCGGGTTGAAGTGGTGAAGGCCGAAGAGCCCGCCGCACCTGTGGCGGCGGCGGAACCGGTGGAGACGGTCGAATTGATCGAGATCGGCGATTTCGCCAAGGTGCAGCTTCTGACTGCCAAGGTCACGGCTGCCGAGAAGGTTCCGAAGGCCGACAAACTGCTCCGGCTGACGCTCGACGTCGGCGGGAAGGAGCGGCAGATCGTCTCCGGCATCGCCACTTGGTATGCGCCGGAGGCCCTGATCGGCAAGACCATCGTCATCGTCGCCAACCTGAAGCCGGCGACGATTCGTGGAGTGGAGTCGCGCGGCATGCTGCTGGCGGCCAAGCAAGGCAAGGATTTGAAACTGGTGACCGTCGACGGCGAAATCGCCTCCGGCGCCTCGGTTGGATAACAGGTTGAAAGAATGAACATTTTCCAGGAATTGAAAGCCCGCGGTTTTTGCTACCAGGCGACCGACGTCGATGCGATCGAGACTCTTCTTTCGGGTACGGGCGTCCGTTTTTACTGTGGCTTCGACCCCACGGGGAACAGCCTCCACGTCGGGCACTTGCTGCCGGTGATGGCGATGCGCCTCCTCCAGAAGGCGGGCCATGTGCCGATCGTCCTCGTGGGCGGCGCCACCGGCCGGATCGGCGACCCCTCGGGCAAGCAGACCGCGCGCCCGATCATGGATCTTGAAACGATCGCCGACAACGTCCGCTGCCTGCGGGGCCAGCTCAGCCGCTTCATCGAGGTCGAGGGCGGCCGCGCCGTCTTCGTCGACAACGCCGACTGGCTGTGCAAGATCGGCTACATCGAGATGCTCCGCGAAGTCGGGCACATTTTCAGCGTCAACCGGATGCTGTCGCAGGATTCGGTGAAGTCCCGCCTCGAAAGCGGACTCTCCTTCCTCGAATTCAACTACTCGATCCTTCAGGCCTACGACTTCATGGTGCTGAACCGCGAATACGGCTGCCGCCTCGAAATCGGCGGGCAGGATCAGTGGGGCAACATGGTCGCCGGCACCGAACTCGTCCGCCGCAAATCGGGGGCGGAGGTCCACGCCATGACCATTCCCCTCCTGATGGACAGCAGCGGGCAGAAGTTCGGCAAGACCTCCGGCGGCAACAACGTCTGGCTCGACCCCGCGCGCACCAGCACCTTCGACTACTACCAGTTCTGGCGCAACAGCGAGGATTCCGTGGTCGAGAAGCTGATGCTCTACTTCAGCCCGCTGGCGGTGGATGAGGTGAAACGCCTTTGCGACCCCGCCCTCAACATCAACCGCGCCAAGGAGATCCTCGCCTACGAGGCGACCTGTCTCGCGCACGGTGAAGCGGCGGCCCGCGAAGCCTACGCCGCCGCCGGGAGCCGCTTCGGCTACGCCGACCCCGAGGGGAAGGTGGAGACGTCGAGCTCGATCCGTCTGGTCGAGAAGGTCGAGGCGGAGCTGCCGGTGGTTTCGATCCCCCGGAGCGAATTGGATGATCCGCGCGGCCTCGCGGTGGCGAAGCTGCTGACGCTGGCCGGATTGTGCAAGAGCACCAGCGACGGCCGCCGGTTGATTCAGGGCGGCGCGGTGTCGGTGAACGAGGAAAAGGTCTCCGATCCGTCGGCCACGGTGGCCGGGGCGGATTTCGCCGCGGGGCTGCTGCTCCGTTCGGGCAAGAAGAATTTCCGTAAAGTCACCTTGGAGTAAAGCACCCCGGATGGAAAAGAAAGCTCAGCTGCACTACGAGGATCTGGAGCGCATGCCGCGCCGCTGGTTCCCGTTGCCCCGGCTCGACGGGTACATCCTGCGTGAATTCCTGATCAAGTACAGCGTGCTTCTTCTGGTTTTCTGCATCCTCTTCATCCTGAGCGACGTCTACCGCGACATCTCGGACTTCCTCGAATCGGATGCCTCCTGGAAGAGCATCCTCCTCTACCTCGGCTACAAACTGCCGGGGAACATCCGCTTCATTCTGCCCATCACCATGCTGCTGGGCTGTATGTGGACCATGGCGACCTTCGGCAAGAATATGGAGATCACCGCCATGCGCGCCTCGGGGGTGTCGCTGTTCCGTTGCGGCGGTTCGATCTTCGTGGTGGGGATCATCGTCACGGCGATCAACATCTACTTCAACGAGGCGCTGGTTCCCTTTACCGAACGGCAGGCCGGGATTATCCTGGAAACCGAGGGGCGGGGGCGGGAAGCGGTTCAGCATCTTCTGGCGTACCGCAGCAGCGACCAGCGGCGGCACTGGCTTTTCAACACCTTCTCGGGCGACGGCTCCGAGGAGGGGGTCACCATCAAGACCTACTGGACGCCCGGCATGACCCGGCAGCTCGTCGACTCCACCCCCGAAGAGGAGCTGCTCCCACTGGTGCAGAAGATGTTCCGCTTCAAGGCGGAGCATTTTGCCCGGCTCCCCCGCGAGGTGCTGCTGAAGGAGCTGGCCGAAGAGCTGCGCGGACGCAAGGTGGATATTCACGCGAAGAAGACCCGCTACAGCAACCGGCAGGAGGTCTGGCACTTCTATGACGGCTACTTCACCAGCTACGACCGCAACGAAGAGACGCGCCTGGTGCACAGCCAGGGGATTTCGGTATTGCACGACCCCATCCCCTTCAAGGAGCTGACGCTGGACGGCAACGACATCCCGGAGAAACCGAGCGATAT
>JAVBRV010000312.1:0-4472 GCA_031547585.1 Victivallaceae bacterium | reverse complement strand
GCATTTCGCTTTTCGACGCCTCCACCGGGACTTTGTTTACCGGCGACGCCCTGCAAGGGGTGGGGACGATGAGCGCGGGGCTGGCCTTTTACCGCGACCGGAAGGCCTATCTGGGAACGATCCGGAAGATTCGTTCTCTCAAGCCCTTGCGACTGGTGCTCGGCCACCCGTTCCCCCCGTCGGATGGGCTTGTCGAAAACGTCCCCGCCTTTCTCGATCTCTGTGAAGAGACCGTGGCGCGCTACGACCGGGAGCTGGCGAAGCTTCCCAGCAACGATCTCTTCACCCTGACCCCGGAACTCTTGCGGCGCTGCGGCCTGACCGCCGAACCGACCGTTCCGGTATTGGCTTATCACACCGTACACACCCATCTGAAGGAGCGAATGAATGAAACTGCGCAGTAAATGGAAATTCGGGGTCGGCTCCGTCAAGCGGGACGGCATCCTCTACGGGCTCGGCTACACCAAAGAGGAGATCGAGCAGCCCTACGTCGCCGTGGTCAATTCGTGGAACGAATACAATCCCGGCCACATCCACCTGCGGGAGATCGCCGAGCGGGTCAAGGCGGGCATCCGGGCGGCGGGCGGAACGCCCTTCGAAGTGGTCACCACCGGGCTCTGCGACGGCATGGTGCTGCAGGACCCCCGTTACATCGAACTCCCCAGCCGGAACCTGATCGCCGACGAAGTCGAGCTCAACGTCGAAGCGAATATGTTCGACGCCATGGTGCTTCTCAGCACCTGCGATTCGATTGTGCCGGGGCACCTGATGGCGGCGGCGCGGCTCGATATCCCCGCCGTCGTTGTCACCGGCGGCTATATGCCGAACTGCCGCTTCCGGGGGCGCGAAATCGGTCTCTCCGAAGTCTCCGGCAACGTGGGGAAGGTGCTCGAGAACCGCATGGCGCGCGAGGAGTTCGACGAGATGGTCTCCTGCGCCCACGCGGGGCAGGGGGCCTGCGGCAGCATGACCACGGCCAACTCCATGTGCTGCATCGCCGAGGCGATGGGGATGACCCTGCCGGGGAATTCCACCCTCGACGCCACCGACCGGCGGTTGGGAGCGCTGGCCTACGAGGCAGGCAAACAGGTGATGCGGCTGCTCGAAAACGACGTCACCGCCCGGAAAATCATCACTGCCGAAGCCATCGAGAACGCCATTATCGCCGATATCGCCATCGGCGGCTCCAGCAACCTCCTGCTCCACATTCCGGCGATTGCCGCCGAGGCGGGGCTGGACCGCAACTGGTGGGACTTCTTCGACGAGGCTTCGCACCGGATTCCCCTTTTGACGGCCATTGCGCCCAATGGGAAATACTACTTCAAAGACCTCGATGCCGCTGGGGGAATGCCGGCCCTGCTGAAAAATCTGCTGCTCCGGCTGCATGGAGAGTGTCTGACCGTCAACCAGCGCACGCTGGCGGATAATGTGAAGGAAGCCCGTGTCTACAACGACGAGGTGATCCGCCCCCTCGACCGGCCGGTGAAGCAGGATGGCGGCCTCGCCGTCCTCCACGGCAATATCGCCGAAGACGGCGCGATCCTGAAGACCGCCGCCGTTCCCGATCATATGCTTCACTTCACCGGCAAGGCGCTGGTGTTCCACGAGGTGGATGACGCCATCACCGCCCTGCGTTCCGGCAAAATCACGCCGGGAACCGTCGCGGTGCTGCGTTATCTGGGGCCCCGGGGACGCTTCGGCACCACGGCCTTCGCCTTCCAGAAGGAGCTGGCGGGGATGAGCATTGCCGATGAGGTTGCCATCGTGACCGACGGGCGCTTTTCGGGCGGCAGCTCCGGATTGAGCATCGGCTACGTCTCCCCGGAAGCCGCCGACGGGGGCGCGCTCAATATCGTCAAAGACGGCGACACCATCGTCATCGATGTTCCCGCGCGTTCGATTCATCTGGAAGTCTCCGCTGAAGAGATGGAGGAAAGGCGAAAGCGGATCGATTGGGAGTTCGACGTTCCCTGTCTGCCCTTCCTCAGGCTGTTCGCCCGCAACGTCACCTCAACCGCCAAAGGCGCAATCTGGAGCCGGAAATAATGAAACACCCTCTTGTCGAATTTTTTTGCAAAGAAAAAATCGTCGTGATCCTTCGCGGCCTTCACCAGGACCGGGCCGTGGAGGTTGCGGAAATCCTGGCCGACTGCGGCGTCCGGCTGATGGAAATCCCCCTCAACACTCCGAACGCGCTGGAAAGCATCGCCCTGCTTGCCGGGCACTTCAAGAATCGCGGCGTCCATATCGGCGCTGGGACGGTGCTGACCCCGGAAGCGGCGGCGGCGGTTCATCAAGCGGGGGGCGAATACATCATCTCCCCCAACGTGAACCCCGCCGTCATCCGGCGGACCCGGGAGCTCGGCATGCTCTCTATGCCCGGCTTCCAGACCCCGACCGAAGCCTTCGCGGCGATCGAGGCGGGGGCGGACATTCTCAAGGCTTTCCCCTGTGGAACGCCCCGGGATATTCAAGTCCTCAAATCGGTCATTCCGCTGCCGATTTTCGCCGTCGGCGGAATCGACGCCGGGAATCGCGACGAATTTCTGCAAGTGGCCGAGGGCGTCGGCGTCGGCGTCGGCATTTTCAAGCCGGAGATGACCGCCGCCGAACTCCGCCGGTCGGCGGAGTGTTTCATGGTCAGATGAACCAGCCGCCGGTAGCGAGCATACGGTAGCGCGAATCGACCCAGCCGGTGGTTTCGGGCTGGATCTCCAGCTCCTCGATCACGGGCTGCGTACCGTCGAGAACCCCGGCGATCCGGCGGCGCACCTCCCGGTAACGCTCTTGCAGCCCGCTCAGCCGGATCTGCATGATTTCCAGCCCCCAGCTCTTGTTGCTGCGGAGGTACTGGGCACGGAAGCTCTCCTTCAGCGCTTCGACGGCGGCGAGGATAGGATCGACCTTTCCCGGCAGTCGCCGGAGCGCGGCTTCATCCCGACCCCGGTAGGCGGATTCCAGCTCGAAGCGGAAGCGGATCTTCTTCTCCAATACGATAATGATGTTATAGGCGTGACGAAGGTCGCCGCCGCCCGTTTCATCGAGATGCGGCTGCAATGCCCCGGCCAGAGGGGAGAGCTTTTCCAGGTATTTCACCAGCGCGTCGCCGCGTTGGCGGTATTCGTGCCGGGCGATGCCCATCAAGGGGTCGTCCCACAGCAGCGCGGGGGCGCTGATCTGCCAGTTCGGCTGGTAGTGGTACTCCTCGATGGCTCCCGGCAGCAGCTGCACCTGCCAGGTAGCGCCGGTAACCGCCTGGAACAATCGTGCGATCCGCTCTTCATCGGCTTTTTCGTTATTGGAGTAATCGGCTGCCCAGGCGAGCCCGGCGAAGACCGAATCGAATTCGCAGTAGCCGCCGTCGTCGCCCCAGAGGGTGAAGAGGATCTCCCGGATTCCGGCGGCGCGGCAGGCGTCGATGCAGGGGCCGGCGGTGCGCGTCGATTTCTCATGGTCGTACCAGAGGCGCGACCAGGTCCAGAGGCCGGAAGCCATCAACGGCTCCTTGCCGAGTTCGCGGTGGCGGCGGATCCAGTCGGTGTAGAAGGCGGCGTCTTCGTGGTAATAATCCCAGTACCAGAGGCGAGCCGCCTCCGGAATCGCCGCCCGGACCTCCTCCGGAACCACGGTGGCGGGGTCGTAATAGTCGAGATTCCTGTTCCCCAGCCGGAAGTACATGTCGGACCAGATCATCGGTTCAAGCCCGAGCCGGCCGCAAATCTCCGTCACCCGTGCCAGGTGGCGGTTGTAGATGTGGAACGGCGGTTCGTAGCCGTTGTGGTCGAGAAAGCGCCCCCGGCCGAGGGTGTGGGTTTCATCCATGCCGAGGTGGAGGCGGCGGCTGCGGAAGGCTTGTCCCCAGAATTCGATCATCTTCGTGATCAAGCGGTAGGAATCCTCGTGATCGGCGAGGATGCAGTCGTCGGTGTCGCGCACCCGACCGTACGCGCCCCAGCGCAGGATCGGCTCCAGGTGGCCGAGCGCCTGGAAGCTCGCCACCATTTCGATGCCGAGCCGGTCGGCGCAATCGTCGATTTCGCGCAGCTCTTCCAGGGAATACGCACCGCGCATGTGGCCGAAGTAGGGTTCGTAGGGAAGCTGGTAGGCGTCTTTGGTGTAGAGCATGGCGGTGTTGTAGCCGAAGAGGGCCAGCCGCCTCAGCCAGCGCTTGAAGTGCTCCACGTTGACCACGCCGGTACGGGAACAATCGAGGAGAATGCCGAAGTCGGGGAAGGGGGCCCATTCGTCGGTCTCCATTCCGGCGAGGGCGAAGGCGACGCCGCGCCCGGGGGAGGCGGCTATGCCGCATTCGATTCCCCAGTGATCGCCGTTTTTCGTGACCCGGAGCCGCTCCCGCTCGGCGAGCTCGGCGATTTCCAGCGACGGACTCCCTTCGTCTTCGACGATCGGATACTCTCCGGCCAGTTCGCGGAGAAGCGCGCGGCAGCGGGGGGCGACGTTTCGTTCTACCC
>JAVBRV010000033.1:0-8245 GCA_031547585.1 Victivallaceae bacterium | reverse complement strand
CGCCCTGTAACATCACGTCTCTGCCCACGGGCGCGGGTGGGTTTGGGCGGGGAGTTAGGCCCCGCCCAACTCCCACGGTGTCAATGGCATTTGGCACTCGATGCAAGTTATTTAACCGCCGAATCTATAACCGCCGAATCTATAATAAGCCTTCCGATTAGTCGTTTTTCTGGGAACGGCTTGACAAAAGAGGTTCATGCGTGTATTTTCTTTTGTCCGAAAACTGACAGAAAGGATTGCTCATGAACCTGCGAATCGTTTCCCTCTCCGCCGCCCTGGCCGCTTTGGCGCTGCCGCTCGCGGCGGGAGAATTCAAGGTCAACCTCGCCACCGACAAGCGCGGGGCCATCTACCAGAAGGGCGAGGAAATCGTCTACACCATCGACGTCACCGAGGACGGCAAGCCCGCCACCGAAGGCAAGATCAACTGCCGGGTGATCGGACGCCACGGCGCGGATTACGCTCGCCAGAGCTTTCCGCTTGATGGAACGACTCACAAGATCACCGTGCGCGGCGAAGCGCCGGGCTGGATGATGCTCGAAGTCCGCCCCGTTGACGCGGAGGGAAAGCCGGTGGTGCTCGACCCGAAGGCCAATCAGTGGGACCGGTCGGTCCAGCGCATCGGCGCGATGGTCGATCCGCTTGAAATCAAAGTGGCGGTCCCCGAACCCGCCGACTTCGACGCTTTCTGGAAAGCCCAGCGCGAGGCGCTCAACCAGGTTCCGGTGAAGGCGACCGAGACGGAAGTCGAAGTCACCGGCAGCCAGAGGGGGAGGTTCCTCTGCTACGACGTCCAGGTCGATTGCGCCGGCGGCATGCCGGTCTCCGGTTATCTCGCCATTCCCGCCAATGCCGAGCCGAAGAGCCTGCCCGCCCTGGTCACCTACCACGGCGCGGGGGTGCGCAGCGCCAACAAGCCGTTCCGGTCGGGAGCGATTGCCTTCGACGTCAACGCCCACGGCATTCCGAACGGAAAGCCCGCGGATTTCTACACCAAACTCACCGATGAGGAGCTGAAGGGCTATGCCCACCGGGGCCGGGAGAGCCGCGATACCTTCTACTTCAAAGGAATGTTCCTGCGGGTGATGCGCGCCCTCGACTACATCAAGACCCGTCCGGAGTGGGACGGCAAGACGCTGATCGTCCGGGGCAGCAGCCAGGGCGGCGGGCAGGCGCTGGTGGCGGCGGCCCTCGACCCCCGGGTGACCTTCTGTGCGGCGGACGTTCCGGCGCTCGGCGACCACAATGCCATGGCGGCCGGGCGGGTGCCCGGCTGGCCGCGCCTGCTTCTGGCGCAGGGCTTGAACGACGAGCAAAAGAAGAAGATTTCGGAGATGGCCGGATACTTCGACTACGTCAACTTCTGCAAAAGGATCAACTGCGAAACCTGGGTGAGCGCCGGTTTCATCGACACCACCTGCTCGCCGAGCTCGGTGTATGCCGGGTACAACAATATTCCGGCGGCGAAAAAGCTGATCGTCACCTCTCCGGTTCAGGGGCACAAGTCCTTCAACATCGGGGCGGAACGGATCGAAGAGATCATCAACGGCAAGTAACCGGTAAACGGAAGCGCGGGGGAGGCGGGAAACCACCTCCCCCGTTTTTTATACCAGGGAGCGCCCGAATTTGCGGGTCTCTTCGAGGACCGGCTTCCCCTCGATGTCGCCGATGCGCAGCACGCCGCCCGCCAGCACCATGCCGAGGTCTTTCCAGGCGAGGAACTTGACGAGGCTGTGGTAGTAATCGACCATCGGCGCGAAATTCTGTTCGGCGTCGGATTCGGCGGCGATCAGCATGACGCAGCTTTTATGCGGCGTCTGCCACTGGTTGGCTTCGGTGACGGCGAAGAGGCGGTCGATGGCGGTTTTGAGCTGGCCGCTGAAGCTCCAGAAGTAGAGGGGGGAGGCGAAGACGACGATATCGGCGTCGCGGTAGGCGGGGTAGATGCGGTCCATGTCGTCCTTGCGGGTGCAGGGACTCTCCGGATTGTCGCCGCCCGCGAGGCAGCCCCGGCAACCGCCGATATTCATCTTGTCGAGCTGGAACTCGATGACGCTGTGCCCCGCTTCCCCGGCCCCCTCGGTGAAGGCCCGGGTCAGCTGGATGGTATTGCCGGTGGAACGGGGGCTCCCGTTCAGAATAACGATCTTTTTGCTCATGCATTTCCCTTGGGTAATAAGTCACGACTCGCGGAGGTAATATACACCCCGGCGGGCGGCTGTCAAGGGGAAGCCCACGAAGTTAATGAAATCCTGACTTCGTTTACTCAACGGATCAATTCGTAGGCGGCGACTCCGCCGTGAAGGGCGGTATCCAACGTGAAGCGGGTCGCGCCGTCCGCCGCCGTCAGCGGAATTTCCCCCAGCCGGGAGCCGTCGAAATCGACCGCGTACAGCCGGAATCCGGTGAAATCGCGTTGCAGCGAGACCTCCGCCCGCCCCCGCCGGAGCAGCACCGGCGGCTTCCCCCACGCCTCGACGACGTTCATCTCGCGGTCGCGAAAGCGCATGCCGGTATTCTTCACATCGGTCAGGTGCAGGATCAGCAGCCGGGAGCTTTCCGTCAAGGGGCGGCCGTCCACGGCGGCGAAGAGGAAGCCGGCGAAACAGTGTTCGTTCTTCACCGAAGCGAATGAGCCCGCGAGCTCGCTGCCGCCTTCCAGCAGGAGCCCTTCGCTGCGCGGCGTCGAGGCCCGGAACTGTGTCTTCGCGCGGTCGAGCATCAGCTCCCCCGTATCCGAGATGAAACACTCCGGTGACGCGGCAATTCCGGCGGCTTCCCGGGCGCGGCGGACCAGGTCTTCCCCCGTGGCGGGCAGGAGTTTCTGCGAAAACGCTTCGCCCTTCCAGTTGCCGCCCGGAAGCGTAAGGAGGAGGGCCGTCCCCGGCGGCGGGGAGGCGGGCCGGGCGGGATCCATCATCAGGGCCCCCGTCCCGCCGAGCAGGCCGAGCCGCCGGACTCCGGCGGGGAAATCGATGACGCCCTCTTTGAGGCTCCAGTACTCGCGGTTTACCAGTACCGGGAACTGCCGCCGCGCGGGCGCCACATCCCCCCGCAGGAAAAAGCAGACGCCGACGCGTTCGGAGAGAATCCGCAACGGGTCCGCGGCCACATCGAAATTGCCCACCGGCAGGTTTTCGCTCTTCACCTTGGCGCTGCTATGCGCATAGGCGAAGCGGCAGAGGCCGGACCAATCCTGAAACGCCGCATAGGCCCCGGTCAGGAACGCCCCCTCCACCTGGTGGGGGTTCGGTCCGCAATAGTTCCATTCGCTGACCGTGAAGGGCTTGCCGTAGATCCGCGTCGGGAACATATTGCCGACCCCGCCCGCGTAATCCGTGATGGCGCTCCGGTTGTTCACCAATTGCGGCATGCCCCAGTTCTTGCCGAGAAAGGAGGGGTGGCTCCAGTAGAAGTGATTGTCTACATAATCGAACCGTTCGCGGATTGCCGTCAGGGGGAGGGTCCCCCAGAAGTTCTGGTCGGTCAGCGGCGCTTTCACGCCGAGCTCGCGGAGGAGCGCCGCCAGCTGGTCGTAGCCGTCGCGGGCGGTCTCCGAGAGGAAGGCGCGCCAGAGCCACTCCCCGTCGGCGGTCACTCTTTTTTTCTTCAGCCACTGTTGGAATTCGGCTTCGTAGAGTTCCCGGATGAACGGACTGCGGCGAACCGTGGCGAAGATGGTATCCTCATTTAAAATGCTGAGGTTGGCGATGGCCGGTTCGTCTTTCCAGGCGAGTTGGGTATGGGGGTTGACGTGGTTCAGGAGGTTGGCGGCGAACTCGGCGAAATTCTCGCGGGCGCTCTCCCGGATGAACACCAGCGCCTTCAATTCACCCTGGATGGCGCGCTCCGGGAAGTCGGGCAGCTCCCCTTTCCCGAGTTTGCGGATGGTGAAGAGGTCCAGCGAGATATAGATGCCGCGCTGCTTGAAGGCGTGGACCAGGTAATCCAGCTCCGCCAGGCGCTCCGGGTCGAGCTCGGTCGATTTGCCCCCCTTCCGGCTGAGCGTATTATCGAAGTGGTGCAGCCGCACCATATTGTAGCCGGTGGCGGCGAATTGCCGCACCATGCGGTCGACCAGCTCACGATTCATGAAATTGGCGTCGAAGCAGATGTTCGCGCCGTAGAACCGGACCGGCACCCCGGGGCGTTCGGCAAATTCGAAATGGCCGCCTGCCGTTTTCAGGAAGCCGTGCTTTCCGGCCGGAGCATCGAGGAGGTGGGAGAAATCGAGCACGCTCCCCGGCCGGACCTCCCGCTTGAATTTCACGGGCAGCCACTCTTCATTCGCCTTCATCACGACGCTTTCCGGCGGTTCCGTCCGCGGCGGAATATCCGAGAGGGAGACTCCGGCGATCATCCAGACCATCTTCCCCCCGCTTTCGAAGCGGATGCTGCGGACCGGCGCCCCGGTCAATTCGAAACCGGCGAGATACAAGCCGACGTCGCCGGTGGAATTCCGGCTCCGATAGCCTGTCGCGGCGTTGTTCAACCGGCGCGGATTGAGGAAGTTGGCCGTCTCCTCCCCCGCCCGCACCGGGAAGCGCGCCGTCTCGCGCTCCACATAGTCCGCCCGGTCGTATTCCACCACGATCTCGCCCGCGACGCCGGGCTTCTCCCATCCGACGGCAGTGAGGATGTAGAGGTATTTCCCAGCCGCCGGTTCCGGCAAGACGACTTCGGCGGAGTCCGGCAGCCACGGCATCGACGGGCCGCGCAAGATGAGACAGCCCTTGCCGCCGTTACGTTCCGGCACGGCGATGTCGAAAAGGACGCCGCCGAACTCCCGGCGGCCGGTCGGGAACATCCCGAGATCGTTATCCGGCCCCTGATCCGTCCAGCCCCCGGCGCGGTCTTTCGCCTTTTCATCCCGGAACCCCATATTGGCGACCTTGGCCAGCGAAACCGGTGTGGTGCGCTCTTTGGGCTCGGCTCCCGGCAGAACCAGCGCGATACAAACTCCAACGACGATCCATGTGAAACAGTTCATCATTTTTCCTTAGTAAGTGCCTTCGACGAGCGGCACGCCCCAGCGGTTTTTGGCGCTCCAGAAGCGAAAGCTGCGGGACTTCCCGGTGCCGTAGCCGTCGACGATGCCGCTGCCCATGGAGCAGGGGATATGCCGGTAGGCGATTGTCGCGGCCCGGCAGTCGAAGAAGAGGACGTTCGCGCTGCGCTCATGCGACGGAATCACCGGGATCTGCCCGTCCAAGGTCGCTCCGGTCGTACCGGAGGCCGCGGTGCTGGCCTTCTCCGTCGCCAGGCAGACCCGGGAGGGGCGTTCGATCAGGTGGATCTTGACGGTGTAGGGGCCGCTGCCGTCGCAGGCGGGCCATTGGTTCATGGCGTAATTCGTCCCGTTCAGCGGAACCTTCAGCGCGTCGTTCATCAGGCGGGAGGGGCAGTACATTTTCTTGCTCGCGAGAAGCAGTCCCAGCGAATCGCTCGCCCCCAGCGCGATTCCGAGATACGGCGCCAGCTGCCGGTGCCAGGAGATGGTGGTGCTGCCCGCGGTATAGTAGGCGATGGGAATCATTCCCGCGAAGTCGCTGGAGTAGAGCGTGAAGGCGAGGCCGTACTGCTTCTCGAACCCGAGACAGCTGGTCGTTCTCGCCCGCTCCCGGGCCTTGTTCAGCGCGGGCAGCAGCAGGGCGGCCAAAATCGCGATGATGGCCACGACGACGAGGAGTTCGATGAGGGTGAATCTCTTGCTCATGAGCGGCATCTCCCGGTGGTTTCTTCTTGAAGGGGTTGTTTGGAATATGGCGAAGGCACTTGCTCTCCGTATAATTGGTGGACCGCCGAAATGAAGACGCCCTCGGCCGTGGTGAAAAAGGGGCGCATCGATCGCTCATAAATCTCGAAGAGCTCGCCCCAGCGGCCGGTTTCCCCGGCGAGGCGTTCCAATTCAGCCGCCGCCTCTTCCCGCCGCCCGGCGTAGAGAAGCGCCATGCACTTCCACAGCCGGTACCAGGCGCAGACCGAACCGCCGGTGCTGTACATATTGCCGACCAGCCGCTCGGAAGCGATGAACCCCTCCAGCGCCGCCAGCGCGCGTCCGTCGCGAGAGGGCAGCACGCCGTACGGGTAGAAGCCGGAGAGGAGCCCGATCGAGGCGTCCGGGCAGCCCGGATAGGCGACGAACCGGCCGTTCTCCTCCGGCAGCCCGGCAGCCAATTTCGCGGCGAGCTTTTGGTAATGGAGCGCTTCCGCCGGGGTGAGGGCGGTGTCGGCCGCGGTCCGGAAGAGGGCGATGGCCGAACAGGTGGTCATAAAGGCGTTCCGGCGGTGTTCCCCGAGCCGTTCCAGGTCGGTGCAGCTGCCGATGATGGTTCGGCCGCCGCACTCGTACAGCATATGCTTCTCGAAAAAGAGGGCACTGGACCGGATGACCTCGCGGCCGCCCGCCTCCAGGATGCCGGCGTCGCCGGAGCATTTCGCGTATTCGGCGATGCCGAGCGCGACGTGGGCGTTGTGGAAGACGTGGTCGAGCCAGAAGCCGGTGGGGGCCCCCTCGCTGCCGTCCTCCAGCGTCTCCCAGGAGTAGTGGCAGCTGCCGTCGCCCGTCGAGCCCTTGCAGGCGCGCTGCCGGGCATAATCGTGGGTGGCAATGCGGAAAGCGGGAATCCGGCGCGCCTCGGCATAACACCCGGCGCTCAGCAGGCCCCGCAGGATAAAGAGTTCGTCGAAGGCGAAAAATCGCCCGTGCCAGTGAGAGTCGAACAAGCCGGTCGGCACGCTCCAGAGGGTGGTGGAAATCTTCAGGTGGTAGAGCGCGGTTTCATAGCTGCGCTTCAGGTGCTCCGGGAGCGCCGCGGGGCGGCTGCGCCGATAGAACGCCGCCCATTCCCCCCGGTGTTCCCGGCGGAGTTCATCGAAGGTCCGGCCGCGGGCGGCGCGGATCGCCTCCTCACCCCAGGCGAGAATCCAGACGCCTTCGGTCAACTCGCCCTGCCAGGCGAGGCCGCCCCTTTCCGGCGTGAATCCGGGGAGGGGGGCGACGATCGCGAGCCTCTCTTCCCGCAGTTCATCCAGGTCGTAGACACAGTTCCAAAGCCCGGTTTCAATGGGTTCCAGTCGGAGCCGCCGGTGTTCGGGGTGGTGGCTGAAGCGGTATTGCATCGGGTGCGAACTCCGCTTGCGGATGGCCACGAGGTTCAACGAGGCGTGGCAGAAGATTTCACTGGTGAGCACGCAGCCATCCGGCCAGCGGAGTTCGGAGGCGACCTCGGCGAGTTCCGTATCGAAGGTGAGGCGCCGCGATTCCGGCTCCTCCCGGCCGGGCAGCTCCTGGGTGAAAAAACCGAAGGGAAAGAGCTCGCGCCCGGCGGTATGGCTCCCGCCCCAGCGCCAGCCGGCGCGGCGGATTCCCGGCGTCATCCCGTTCCAGTTGCTGATGTTGCAATCGCTGCCGCTCCCGAACCGGGGCGACATGGCCCCCTCGGGGTCGATCTGGAGGGAGAGTTCTCCGTTCCCGAGCGGCGGCAGGGTGAAAGGGGCAAACTCTTTGCCGGAACAGTCTACGGTCATTCGCATTCGATCATATCTCCTTCGTTTTCTTCAATTATACTATAAAAACGAACTTGAAACAAGAGCCGGGCAGGGTTAATTTATATGGAAAATAAACATAAAAGATATGGATATATGACAATCCGGCGAAACATCCGCAGGACGACGGGGGCTTACCACGAGACGGAGTTCTACCGTCAGCAGCGCTGGCGAAGCGGCCTGAACCGCAGCTGGCCCGTCTACCCCCTGACGGTGGAGGAGAGCCGGCGGCGAAGCGCCTACTCGTTCAGCGAAAGCAGCTGCCCCTACCTTTTGCTGGTCTCGATGCGGGAGGGGCGGCTGCCCTTTCTGGTCGAGGAGGAGAAGATTCCGATGGCGCCGGGGAAAGTGCTGCTGATTCCACCGGGAAGCCGCTACAGCTTTCACTCCAAAGGCGGCAACTTTTATCACAAATGCGTGCTGGAATTCAAAGGGGTCAACCTGCTTTCCATCCTGGAAACGCTCGGGCTCTCCCGCCCCCTCTCTCTCGAATCGCCGGAAGCGGCGGCGCTTTTTGAGGAGAAGTTCCGCATTTTTACCGACCGGATCGAAGAGACGGGCCCCGAAATTCCGCCGCTCCTCATGGGCGAAGCCTACGCGCTTCTCTGCGGCCTCGCGCTGCTGTCGGGGAAGCCGAAACACACCTACAGCACGCTCAACGCGATTCGCGAACGGTTGGAGAACAATCTCGATACCT
>JAVBRV010000044.1:0-7741 GCA_031547585.1 Victivallaceae bacterium | reverse complement strand
CGAAGGCGTCGATCACGGCGCGGGCGGCTTCGGCGAAGCTCTTCTTGAAGGTCGGGCATTCGCGATAGCGGCGGTACAGCCGGTCGATGATCACCCGCACCGAATCGCGGGTGCCGCCGGGAAGGTCGAAGAAACAGCCCGTGACCCGCCCCGCCGCCACCGGTTGGCTGGTCGATTTGGAGCGGCCGTCGTCGTGGTCGCAGAATTTATTGACGAAGGTGAAGGGGAGGTTGGCGTGGCCGAGGGTGACGCCGAATTTGTTCGGCAGCTCCGCGAAGACGCCGTTGCGGGTTCCGTCGGCGCCATAGGGGTCGATGGAGATGGCGCCGACGCCGTGTTCGCTGACGGCGATCGACACCGGGTGGCTGGCGCGGTCGGCGCGGAACTCCCAGAGGGGGGAGGAGTAGATCGCTTCCGGGTGTTCATGGGTGAGGTTCGGGTACTGCCCCGGCTTGGCGTTCGGCAAGTTGTTGTCGCCGTGGATGCAGCAGGGGATCAGGTGCCAGGCATTGTTGCCGGGGATCGCCCCCTCCAGCTTGACCCGGGTGGGGTAGCACGAGGTGAACTCGAGCTCGTAGGCTCCATCGGCGGCGACGGTCAGTTTCAGCGTGATATTTTTGTCACTGAAGGCGAGCCCTTCAGCCATATCGACGATACCGGCGGAGTTCCAGCCGCCGTTTCTGGATTGATAGAATACCTCAACCGTCATCATTTTGCGCCTTCCTTCCTCAGAACCAATGTTGACATGGGGGGCACGGTCAATTTCGCGCCGCCCGGAATAGGTTTATTTTCACCGAGCAGCCGGTACGAACCGGATTCCGGCACTTCCAGCGTGAATGAGCGGTCCGGCGTGGCGTTCATGCCGATCTCAAAGGGACCGTAGGAGGCGCGGTAGAAGTCGCCGCGCCCGGCATAGGGGCTTTCGTCGCCCGGTTTGAAGCTCACGCCCGCCGGAATCTTCGCGATCGGCAGCTTCTCCCCGGCGTGAATGGAGTCGTAGCGGCCCGGGTAGCGGATATGCCCGCCGCCTTTGGCGAAACCGAAGTTGGTCCAGTTCGGCCGGGTCCAGAAGAGGCCGGAGTCGGTGAAGGCGATGTCAATCCGTTGCGTGGCAATTCGTTCGATGCGGGGGGTGAGGTAGTGGAACTTCCCGAGAAAGTTCACCGCGTGGCGGGCGCGCCAGTAGAGCGAGGCGTAGAGAATCTCGTCGCCGTCCTTCACCGCCACCACGCCGTTCTCTTCATCGCTCCAGACGAAATCCGGCTGATCCGGGGACATCGGCATCCGAGTGCCCGATTGCGGCAGCTTCTTCAGCGCCGCGTATTCGCCGGGGGTATGGAGCCATCCGAAGGTCACCCGGAAGCCGCCCTCTTCCATCTGGTGCGCCACCGAGCGGAAGAACTGCCCCTCGGCCAGCATCTGCTGAACGAGGCCGATGGAATAGGCATCCCCCACCGCCAGCGGGGCCTGCAACGGCGAGGCGTCGCGGGTCGGGCGCTGGGCGTAGCAAACGTCGCCGGGGGATTTGGTGTCGCGCCAGCCGATGACGCTCTCGATCCGCATCACGGGGTAGCCGTTTTGATCGAGCGACGGATGGCGGAAGACCGACCGGGCTTTGATGATTTTAATCAGGGCCGCCTTGATTTCGGGGTCGCCTTCGGCTTCGGGGGTCGGGCGGGTGGCGTTGTAGATCGCGGTCGTCCAGTCGAGGACCTCGCCGTAGTTGCCGACGTAGCCGAGCTCCTTGGTCAAGCCTTTGGCGGTCAGGAGGGTATAGTTCCGGCCGACCGGCCAGGTCGGGTTGCCGTTGCCATCGAGTTTGCCGGACCAGGGGCGGAGGCCCACCGCCTCCTTGAGGAAGCCGAGCGTGGTTTCGAGGGGCAACGCCTGCGACGGATCAAGGTGGTGCAGCGCGCGGTTGTTGAGGTGCAGGTTCATATCGATAATCATCGATTGATTGGTGTACATGCGGCGGTGGGTGGAGAGGTGGTTGACCCCGGCTTTCAGCATCTCCGCCCAGGCCCGGCGGCGGTTGATGGCCTCTCCCTTTTCGTCTTTGATGGTTTCGCCGAGGCGCGGCTCGATTTCGTTTCGGAGCTGAAGGATGGCGTCGCCGATCGGGCCGAAGCCGAACCAGTCGAAATTCCAGGTGGTGCGGTCGGCGGCGGCCAGCTTCGGGTCGTTGCGGAATTTGACGAAATAGAGGTCGACTCCGGCGACTACGGCGTCGACGGCCGCCCGGTTCTTATAGGCGGGCGTCCAGTCGACGCGGTAGGCTTGCGCGGTCATCTGGATCTGCATCTGGCTGGAGATCTGCCCCGGGCGGAGGAACTTGACGAGGTCGCGGTTGACCCGCGCCTTGAGGGCGGTAAAGTCCTCTTTCTCCGCCGGAGCGGTCGCCGGTTGGACGGCGGGGGCGATGATTTCATCGGCGGGCGGCGTGAAGAAGCCTTCGGTATGAGTGTAGGCGGCGTAGAGGCCGCGGCTGGGGGCGGTCATCTCCTTCTGGTATTTTTCGAACGTGTCGCCGTAGCCCCAGATCCGGCCGGTGGCGCGGATTTCCAGCTCGAGCTCGGTTTTCCCCCGGGTCAGGTTTTGCGGCAGGGGGAGGGTGGTGTAGAGGAAGCGCTCCTTAAACTGCGCTTCCGTGCTGCCGTGGTCGAGGAGGTCGTAGTCGCCGAGGTGGCGGTAGCCGACCTGTTTGCCGCCGATATAGAGAATCAGCAGGTTCTCATTGACGTCGCTGCCCCAGAGCTTCAGGGTGAAGTAATTCGGTTTGGCGGGGTCGACGGCCAGTCTGAAGAACACGCCTTCGCTCTCGAAGTACGGCTTGGCGGGGGGCGCGATTTGCCGGGCGGATTCACCCAGGCCGCCCCGGATGACCGCGCTGTCATTGCCCCGGAAGCCGTGGGCGGCCTCCGAAGCGGAGTCGCCGAACCGCAGGGTATCGGCGGCCAGTGAAGCGGACAAAGCTGCCGCCAGGAGATAGAGGAGTGTTTTCATACGTTATTGAACCCGTTTGAATTTACGGTTGACCGGAGCGGCGCTTTGAATCGCCGGATCTTTTTCCCGCCCGTACTGCCAGGCGACGACCGACACTTCAACGGGATTCTTCGCGCCCGCCGGAATTTCCGTGAAAATGAGTTCGCCGTCTTTGAGATAGGCCGGGCCGTATTCGACGTAGTATTCGACCGGCATGCCGGTATTGGCCCGGGCATTGAGTTTGTAGGAGGAGGTTCCGGCCGGTTGATCGGGAATCGCCGGGAAGTCGATCCGCTGGGCGATTCCCTTATCCCGGCTGCGCGGAACCATCATAACCGATTGCAGCACGCTCCGGCGGTAGGTTGCATCGCCGGGATGCACCGCCATCATATAGATTTCACCGGTGCGGCGGCTGGAGGTGAAGCCGAAGCGGTAGAAACGCACCGCCATCGTCTCGTGATCGAGGCGCACGACCGGCCCGCAGATGGGGTAGACATTGATATTTTCGGGGTCGGCGCCGTGTTCGACCGGCGAACCGGCCTTTTTGCCGGACCAACCGGCGGCGCGCCCCTCGGTGACGGTATCGATGAAGGTCCCTTGAAGTTTAATCGAGAGCCCGTCGGCTTCCGGTTTGAAGGCGGGGTGGATCTGGGCATGGCTTTTGCGGTCCGGCAGAATTTGACCGTCCTGCCGGTAGCCGAGAAGCTGGACCTTTTTGCCGCGTTCGCGCGCCTGGTACGCTTCGTGGTAACGCGCGTGTTCCTCGTCGAAGACCCAGAGCTTCTCTTCGCCGTACTGGTTGCGTTTGGCTTTGAAGCCGGCGACCGGCGCGGCCGGGGCGGCGGGGGGACTGTCGACGCGCCAGTAGTCGACGTTCCAGCCGGAGCTGTAGTCGACGGGCCGGAGTTTGCCGGTATTGCGGGCTTTGTCGGCCTTCTCGAGGTAGAAACCGATATAGTCGATGATCTTGTCATTGATGTCGAAGTGGCCCGACCCCGGATCGGCCACCAGGGTCACGAGGAGGCCCGGAACCTGTTGCGCCAGCACTTGCGGACGGCGGTTGCTGCGGCCGCCGGAGTACTCGCCGTCGCGGATCAGCATCGGAATGCCCTTCAGGCGGGCGACTGCCTCCCGGTTCATTACGGGGTCGTTGAATTTATAGTGATAATCGACCCCCGGCGTGCTGCCGTCGTAGGAGATGCCGCAGATGGCCCGCTCCGGCTTCCACATGGCCAGCTGCCAGGGGAATGCCGCCATCGCCGAGTGCCCGATGCCGATGAAGGGAATGTCCGCGATTTCCGCGTAGCCGGAGGCTTTCGCGAGATCCTCGAACAAGGCGTCCATAACCCGCGTCTCTTCCGGGTTGTTGAAGTTGAAATTCGCCCCGAACGGCGTCGGCGCGATCCAGACGCAGCCGTAATCGAGCTTCTGCAGCGTCTCGCGGAAGGCCGGATGCTCCATGATCGGCAGCTCCAGCATGTTGAACATGCCGAGGACAAGACCGCGCAGTTTGGCGGTTTTCGGCGGAATGTAGAGATAGGCCACGGCCGGCAGGTTGTTTTCGGAACTGACCGCCCGCATCGGAATCGCCCACTGCCAGACCGCTTTATCCAGCTCCATTCCGGCGAAAGGGCTGATCGCGCCTTTGGCCGCCGGGATCGGGTCGTACAGCGGGGCGATCATGCTGCCCTTGAAACGGTCCCCCTCCCAGAGCTGGCGACAGTAGGTCTTGCCGTCAAGCGAATAGAAGAAGACGACCATCTTCTTTTTGCCGGGCAGGGGGTCCTGTGACGCGTCGAGGCCGAGCGTCGGGAAGTCGAGCTTGACCTCCCGGTTTTCCGCGACGACGGCTTGCAGCTTGCCGGTAACGTCGACGAACTTGCCGTGGTCGCCGAACCAGACTTGGGCCAGCGTGAACTCTTCCGTCGGCGACTGGTTGGCGACGATGCCGTCAATGGTGCGTTCCGCCAGCTCCCGCGTCCGGATGGTCCCACCATGGTCTTTGTACTTGACGGTCAGCTTTTTGGCGACGCCGGGAGCGGGGTCTTTGCCCGCCATCTTGTTGCCGTCGATCCAGCCGATATAGAGGTCGTCATGGACGCGCAGCTTTTTGAAGGCTTCGGTGACTTCGGCCCAGCGGTCGCCGGCGCCGAACTTCGCCTCGATCACCTCCAGCGCGGCAGCCGTCGAAACCGAGAGCAAAAGAAGCAGTGAGAAAAGGTTTTTCATGACGTCCTCCTTACCCTTATTTTCAGTCGTCGAGACGGTCGGTCCAGCGGCCCTTGGCGTTGTCGCCGGCGGGGTTGGCGCTGAGATAGTTGATGCCGCTGCCGACGGTGGCGGCCGGGGTCAGCATTTCCACGTGTCCGTCGACCAGAAGGTAGTTCCACCGTCCGCTGTGCGCCGGCTCATAGCCGAGATCCTGGCCGCGCTGCTGGTAGGGGCTGAGGACGCCGCTGCACGCCTGACCCGAGTTATAGTTATTGAACTGGTGGCGGTCGGCGATCAGGATCAGGTGCGAGGCATTTCTCACCTGGGTGATCTTGGCCGCGCCGATCCGCCCCTCGGAGGAGGGGTCGAGGGAGACGACCCGGCCCTCTTTGCCGAGACGGGTTGCTCCGTTCGCCAGGGCGGATTTGGCGTTGTTGTAGCCGTATGAACGCTTGTCGCTGAAGGAGGCCGAACCGGGGGCGAGAGGACGCACCGCCTTATCCGACGGGCACATGAAAACCTTGAGCGCCTGGTTGCCGCCGCCCGCGTCATTCTTTTCTTTGCCCAGATAGGGCGAAATCGCGGAGTCCCAGGTCCAGTCTTCCTTTTCCAGCAGTCCGGGCAGGAAGCCCTTCTGGCCGTCGACGTAGCTGGCGACGCCGAGCCCGATCTGTTTCAGGTTGGCGGTGCAGCTGATGGAGCGGCCCCGTTCGCGGGCTTTGCCGAGCGCCGGCAGCAGCATGGCCGCCAGGATGGCGATGATGGCGATGACGACGAGGAGTTCAATAAGGGTGAATAGGCTGAATTTTCCGGATTTCATTTCAACGTTCTCCTTTGATCAGTTCCGGTTTGATGAAGATTTCGCTCGAATATTCGCTGCTTTCGCCGTTGATCCGGCGCAGCAGTTGACTTACCGCCATTTCGCCCACCTGGGCGATTTTGATGTCGATGGTGGCCGGACGCGGCGAGATGTAGCGCAGCAGCACTTCCTCGTTGTTGCAGCCGACCATGTCGAGGTTGTCCACGTGGTAACCGCCCGCCCGCAGCTCGTTGTAGACGCCGAGCATGACGTCGTCGGCGCAGAAGAAGGCCCCGGTGATGCCGTTGCGCTTCTTGCGGAGCGCCTCGGCGAGTTCGCGGAAGGCGGCGATATCCTTGTTGGCTTCGGAGGAGGCGAAGGGCGTCACCTTCATCCCGAGCTCGGCCGCGTGCCTGGCGAAGCGTTCGACCCGGACGGCGAAAGCGCCGTGGCCGGATTCGCTGTTGAAGACGGCCACGCTCTTATGGCCGCGCGAAGCGAGGTAGTCGGCGGCCAGCGTCCCCACCGCCAGGTTGTCGTAGAAGATGTGGTCAAAGAGGCGCTCTTCGTCGTCGTGCTCGCGGAAGCACCAGACCATCGGGAGTTGGCTGTGGAGCTTCTTGAGCTTGGAGACGACTTCCATCCGGGCCGGTTTGCCGAAGAGGATCACGCCGTCGCAGTTGCGCGGGTCGATGGCTTCCGGCAGCCGGGTGTCGTCGCCGATGTGCGTCAATTGGAGCGTCATCTGCCGCTCCAGCAGGGCCTGCTGGATGCTGCCGATCAGGATCGGCAGGGCCGGTTTGCGCAGCATCTCCTCGGGGGAGAAGGGACCCAGCGAGAGAAAGGTCAGCGCCCCGGTCCGGATGCCGACGCGCTCGGCCGCCTTTGGGCCGGGCCGGACGATGCTCGGCTGGTAGTTGTATTTTTCGGTGACATCCTTGATGCGGGCGGCGGCCTCGGGCGACACCTTTTCCGGTTTGTTGAAATAACGCGAAACCGTACTGATGCTGACGTTGGCCTTTTTGGCGATTTCGACGATGGACATGGCTCCGTCTCCTGTTGCGGTTTTTTCCTGCTATATATATTGTGACACAAAACGGGAACAATGTCAATAGGTCTTTGAAAAATAATCGAATAATTTTCACGAATGGCGTGGCGTGTTTGCATGGCGGCGTTTTTCGCGGGGCGGCGAGAGGCGGGTGGGCCGCGGCGCGTGGCTCGTTAGGGACGATAGGGACTTTAGGGACGCTAGGGACCGCGAAGGAGAAAAGCAACCGCGTTTTTTGGGCAACCAAAATGCGGCACATCGCGTTGCCGACCACAGGAACGCGAAGCGCCGCGGCCGAATGTCGGCCTCGGGGTACGGCGCTGTTGGCGCCGCGCCGCTCGTTGGCGGCGTTCTTCAAAACCACGTTTCGACTCAGCTAAAACGCGGCACATCACACTTCTGCCCACAGGAACGCGAAGCGCCGCGGAGTGGATGTGAGGGCACTCATTTGCGGCAGCAAATGAGCGAGGAGCAATTGCGACGACGCCGACCGTACCGCAGCGAAGGCCCCGCCGTCTGAGGGCGCCCCGCAGGGGCGATTAAGTTTGCGTAAGCAAACGCTAGGGTCGGGAGGCGGAAGTGCCCGGCCACATCAGGCGGCTCCCCCACACCGGGGGGTGGTTTCAGGTGGGTAGTAAGCCCCCTCCTGACTCCCTGCCTCTTCTCAGCTCCCATTGCGTCAACTCCTCGCGCACATACCT
>JAVBRV010000341.1:0-3429 GCA_031547585.1 Victivallaceae bacterium | reverse complement strand
GGAATCGAAAAGTACCTCACTCGCAGGTACGAGTACGGCCGAAGGCCGCACGGAGTACCGGAGAGCGGGGCCCCCGGAAAGTGCCCCCTTGTTTTTGCAAAGCAAAAAACCGAGCCCCGTGGGCGAAGGTGGGGCACTTTTCGGGGAATAGAGTGCAGGGCGGAGCCCGCCGGGGGGTCTGGGCCAGGCTGGCCCAGAGAGAACCGTGATTAAGCCATACAGCCGTGGAAGTGGCAGAGCGCCAACGCATGACGACCGAGCCGGATTCGATAGCGATTTTCGCCGAGGGGTTCGACTTGATAATTGCCGAGCCCGTCGGTGCCGATGAAGGTGGCGTTGGGGACGGTGAGGATGGTTTCCAACGAATCGCGATGACTCTGGGTTACCTGGATTGCCAATTCATGGTTGGAATGGAAGACGGAGGCGTCGAGGTCGGCGTCGAGGGTGAAGCCTTCGGTGTCGCCGAAACGCCCGTTCAGGATCAATTTCCGGTTGCGGTCGCGGAAGCGGTTGGCTTCCGTCAGGTAGGCCTGATAGTGCGGGGTTTCGCGGATGGTGCGGCGACAGCGGTAGATTTCCACGTCGGAGCGGAGCCCTTTGACCAGTGCGAGGTTGACGCGCCGCTCGATATCGGTGTCGTCGCGGATGGTCCGGTCGGAGTAGCGGACTTCCGGGAAGAGGTAGCCGAAGAACTCCATGAAGGAGGTGCGGCGGGGTTTTTCGCCGGTTCCCATCCAGTCGTGATTGGCTTCGTTGCCGCCGGTCACGCTGTGGATGAGGTCGACGTGTTGGGCGGTGAGGTCGGAGTGCCATTCGATCCCCAGCGCCGTGCCGGGGGATTTCTCTTCGAGATAGGCTTTGAGCCGGGCGATCACTTCGGCTTTGACCTTCATCGGATTCATCAGGGGAACCTCGTGGCCGTGCGACGGATCGAAGCAGGGGCGGCTCAGCCAGCCGAGCTGGTCGAAGAAGACCGCGTCCGCGCCGATTTCGAGCGCCTGGTCGATGCAGCCCTTCAGCACTTCGAACCACTCCGGGCAGCCGAAACAGGCGGTGGCGAAGGTTTTGTTGCCGAATTCACGCAGAGCCGTGCCGTTGCCGCTGAAGGCGTACTGCTCGAGATGCTCCATGCCGTTCTCGCGCCGTACGGAAATGCGGTGGCCAAGCTGCCGGTAAAAGTCGGTGTCCCGGTCGATCAGCTGGCCGTTGTAGTAGAGCATCAGCTTGCCGCCGGCGGCATGGAAACGCCGCACCTCCTCCTTCAGCGTCGCGAGGCCGCCCATACTGGCGTCGGGGGTGTATTCGGGATATTCCGAATCGTGTCCGCCCTGGTGCCAGCCGAACATGAAGAGCGTGTCGATGCCCGCCTCGATGCCGTCGCGGGCGATTTCGGCCATCTGGTCGTAGCGGTAGTGGATCTCGCCGTACTGGTGGCGCATGATGATCCGCTGCCAGCCGTTCATGGTTTCGACGAAGGGATGCGGCGCCTGCGGCCGGAACCAGGTATCCGCCCAGGCGCGGTACTTCTTCGCCCCCTGGTGCCAACTGCCGGAGTAGGGGGAGATGACGAATTCCCCGATCTCCCGCTTGCCGCCCGTTGCGAGGTAGGGATACTTCACCATTGTCGCCAGCAGTTCGCCGTCGTGCTCGCCCAACAGGTGCAGCGTGTACTGGAAGCTCGGGTCGTGGCTGGCGAAATAAAGCCCTTCGGCGTCATTTTCAAAAAGGAACAGGTTGGCGGCGGCGTTCCCCGGATACAGGGTGGAGAGTCGCACCTCGCGGAAGTCCTTCGCCATATATTGGGTATGCCGCGCACGGATCGTCTTCGCAATCTCCTCGAATCGCTGCCCGCCGCACTGCGACCAGATCAGCCGCTGCCCGGCCACCAGATTCACCCGTCGCAGCAAGGGGTAATGGAGCTCGCGGATTACCACGCCTTCTTCACGGTTCTCCAGCTCGGCCCCGAAATGAAACGCATCCCCCTCCTGCCGGATGGTCAGCCGAAGCGAAACCGCCAGCGCCTCCCCATTTTCACCGGTCAGCGACGGATAGTTCAGCGTCAACCCATTTCCGTCAACCGTGATTTCCGGAGAATTCCCCTCGGCCGCCGCCTCGCGTTCCAACTCCTGCCCCCGGCTGTAGATCAGCCGCCACAATCCGCCGCTCCCCGCGTAATCATGGCCGCTTTTGCCATTTTTCAACTCCGTCAGATTTCCCCGGGCATCCACCGAAAGCGCGGCAAAAGAATTCTCCAGATGGTACATGATGATTTCCGTTTATTTATTATTATTTTATTGAATCTAATAATATTATATTCTTTTCCGTAAAAAAGTCAAGTGCCGCTCAAAAGATTCTTGACAAAATCCAGGAGTGGCGATATCTTATTTAATATTATTATATGGAGGAAGTATGATCCAAGTCTTGGGACGCGCCTTCGGCATTCTGGAAAAAGTGGCGGCGGAACCGTCGCACGCCTGGTCCATCGGTGAAATGGCCGCCCTGATCGACGTCAGCCCGGCCACCTGCTTCCACATCGTCCGCACCCTCACCGAACTCGGCTACCTCGAATGCCTCGGCACCCGCAAAGGATACCGCCTCGGCCCCGCCGCCCAACGGCTCAGCCGCGACGCCTCCAACCACCCCGAACTCCTCGAAGCCGCCGCCGAAGCCGTTCAAAAGACCGCCCTTGAAATCCGTGAATCCGTCCTCGTCGCCATCCTCGGCCCCGACCGCCGCTGCGTCCTCTGCGAAGCCGCCGCCGATCGCGAATTCCGCCTCGACCGCACCCCCGTATCCATCCCCGACGCCTACCACACCGCCACCGGCCGACTCCTTCTCGCCGCCCTCGACGACAACGCCCTCACCCGTTTCATCAACGCCGCCGGAATGCCCAGCCGCGAAGCCTGGGGCGAAATCACCACCCCTCAGCAGCTCAAGACCGCCCTCGCCCAAATCCGCACCCAGGACTGCGTCATCACCGAAACCGGGGCCTACCTCGCACAACTCGCCTTCCCCATCCATAACCAAAATCAACAAACCATCGCCGCCCTCGGCTGCTACGTCCCCCGATACCGCTTCGAAAGCGAACATAAAGAGCACATCATCACCACCCTCCGCCAAGCCGCCCAAACCATTTCCGGCAACCTCCTGCGATAGGGGTCTGTGGGACTCGGAGGAAAGCGAAAACCCCTTCTTTTCACGAGAAAAGAAGAAGTTTTCGCTCTCCCCCGAACCCCCTCTCACTTTCCCCAAGAAAAGCGGGGTAGCAAACCTGGGATTGCCATCGGAAATCCCAGTTTTGCGGAGGGGGGAATAAAAATGAAGGGTGATTTGGAATCAGGGTTCGGGGAAGCCGTTTCCTTCTTCCAGCTCTTCGAGGTCCTCGACCAGCTCATTGGGCGGATTGAGGAGGGTGATGTTTTCGCTGAG
>JAVBRV010000336.1:0-13398 GCA_031547585.1 Victivallaceae bacterium | reverse complement strand
ATGATGTCGATGGCCGGGAATTCCACGGCCCGCTTCTTGAACGTTCCGCCGAGACCGGTCGCCAGATTCTGGAACATGGCACGTTCCTGAAGGCGCGCATGCTTCAGCGCCGCCCACGGGAACAGGATCAGGCGCCCTTTCCCGATGGCGAGCTCCGCCACGGCGCATTTGTATTTCGGGACCCAGGGGTGGTCCGCCGGGTAGGGGTACTCCCAGCCGGCCTGCATGGCGATATAGGTCCCGATCTCTCGAGCCTGCGGAGCGGAATCGAGATTCAAGGCGGTATCGTAGGCCTTGAGTGACGGATGGCGGAACTGGAAGGCCGAGAAGCCTTTGAGATAGTCCGGTTTGCCGCTCAGAAACGCCAGGTCGCGCCCGGAGTGCTTTTCCGGCTGAACTCCGAAAGCCTTCAGGAACGCTTGCGAATCGGCATCGTACAGGGCGAGAACGTCGCCGCCCTTCTCCAGCCTCGCCCGGATCGTTTTGGCCATATCCGCGTTCAGAACATCGGGGGAGAGCAGCAGAACCGAGGCCTCTCCCCGCAGCTTATCCCGCGATGAAACGGCTTCGCCCGCCAGGTCATAGAGGTTGAACATCCGCTCCATCTCCTTGCCGTACCCGGCGATGGAGCGGGGCGTGCGCGCTTTCGCGTGAAGGAGATAGTCGACCGTGTTGACGAGGAGATGGGCCGCTTGCGGTTCCCGGCGGAGGTTGCTTTCGAAATCGATGGTTCCGGTGATGATGAACCCGTTCCCGTAGAAGTATTCGAACAGCGCCATTTCATTGGCGGCGGTGGTGGTCAATGAGCGGTAGGCGCCTTGAATCGCCGCCTGGTTGACGGTTCCGCCGGTGGTGACGCACAGGTCCTCATTGTTCCAGTTGGCGAGCCTCCCGTTCGCGAGACCGCGCCAGACGGGGTGGCTCGGGTCGGGGGCGTGGAGACGCCAGTTTTTCTGGTAATAGAAGGCCGGGAAATCGGAAAGACTCTCCCGCGTCCGGCTGAAGTAGAGCTTCTGTTTGACGATGTTGATGCGCCCGGGGAGAAGGCCGGCGATGGTCTCCTCCTGCGGCATAAGCAGCAGCCGGCCGCCCTTTTCGAGGTAGTCCCAGAGTCTGGCGGAGTTCTTTTTCAGGCCAGCTGTATCGATGTTTTCCGCCACAATCACCAGCGCATATTTTTCAAGATCGTTGAGTTGGAAGGGCACCGTTTCAATGCCGAACTCCGCGTAAAGCTGCCGTTGCTCCGGGGTACCGGCAAAGGCGATGCGCTTCTGCCCCGCGTTCAGTCTGGCGGGGGGATAGAGCGTCAGCTCATATTCGTTGGATAAGGCGTTGCCTTCAATCAGCAGCGTTCCGGTTTTCGGGACGGCGGTTTCCGGCATCGGGAGGCTCAGCGGAATCTTGACGGTTTCGCCCGCGGCCAGAGTATACGCTTTCGACCGGAAGAGCTGCTGTTTCGTCTTATCCAGCTGCAAAGCAACGGTAAATTCGACCTTCTGCGGCTGATCGGTGTCGTTGACGAGGACGGCAGTGTTTTCATACGTCTTCCCCGCCCAGGCGCTTTCGAGCGGCTGGTAGAGCATGATATGCAGCGGCCGGAAGCCCGTCGCCACATGTTGGATCGCTTCCCGATGGGCGAGCACCGACGGTTTATCCGGGAAGTCCCCGGGGTTGAAGGGGCCGTCCGTTCCCGCCGGAATGCGCCCGACGGCATAATCCGGCCGCGGCGTGGAGGAGACCGGGTTGGCCTCCGGATATTTCAGTTCGCCGAAGTAGCAGAAGGGACCGTAGACATAGCTCGTCAGCATAAAGGGATAGATGGCGGCGACGCCTCTTGCGCGCTGGTATTCGATGTACTCTTTGAAGAACCGGCCGAACTCCTCCATCGTGGTGTGGAAGTCGCGGTAGGCCTCTTCGCCGATTCGCCGCTGCGGCATCAGGTTGGCCCAGAATTCGGTATTGGCGCAGGGCTTGACGCCGTGCTTCTCCATATAGCGGATGGTGGTCCGGGAGCTCATGCCGTCGTAGGCGTGGAGGTTGACGAGCTCATCGGTGCCGTCGAAGTTGCCGCTGCCGCCACGGGTGACGACGCGGGTATTGTCGAGCTTCCGGACGGTCAGCTCCAATTCTTTGGTGATCGGAACCGTCGGCGCTCCGAAGCAGGAGAAGAGCTCGTTCTCCAGGTTCCAGATCACCAGCGAGGGGTGATTGCGGTCGCGGAGAACCCATTCCGTGAACTCCCGGTTCAGGTTAGCCATCAGGATCTTCCGCAATCCGGGGAAGAGATAGAGTCCGCCCCGGTGGCCGCCGCCGACGAGGGCGGATTGAACGTCGAGCAGCATCCCCGTTTCATCCGCGACTTCCAGCACGACGGGGTCGGGAATCGAGCAATGATAGCGGATCAGGTTGAGGTGAAGGTCCTCCTGGCAATGACGAAAGGCGTTCTCCACCGCCCGGCGGTTGTTGAACGGGAAGAGGTGGGTGGGGCGGAAGGAGTCCCCGCGCAGACGCCGGATTTTCCCATTGAGGTAGAACTCCCGTCCCTTTACCTGAAACTCGCGGAAGCCGAAGCGGAGAAAGCTGCGGTCGACCAGTTTATCCTGCGCGTCGAAAACCTCCATCACCAGAAACTGAAGGTGCGGATCCTCCGGCGACCAGAGCCGCGGATTTTGCCAGGGTAACGGACCGAGCTTCAGCGGTTCGGAGCCGGTGATGGCAAACTTTTTGGCAGGAAACGACACGATCGGCTGCAAATTCATTTTATCGGCGGCGATATAGACCTTCAGGGTTCCGTTGAAGGGGTTGCCCTCCGGATTTTCGAGCGTGACTTCCGCTTCCAGCTCGTTTCGCGTCACCGAGGTTTTGACATACGGATTCCGGATGGAGACCCGCGGCTCCGCGCAGAGTTTGACGTCCTGCCAGATGCCGCCGCGCGGGAGATTGCCCCAGGAGCGTTTGCCGTAGCCGGTGGCATAATCGGCCATCACGATGTAATTCCCCTCGATATTGCCCGCTTTGACCGGACCATCGACTTCCACCCGGAGCGTATTCTTCCCCGGCACGAGATATTGGCCGATGTCGAACTGGAACGGGGTGTAATTGCCGAGATGTTCCCCGGCGAATTGGTCGTTGACATAGACTTTGGCCTTGCACATGACGGCGCCGAAATGGATCGAGACGCGCTGTCCCCGCCACTCCTCGGGAATGGTGAAATACCGCTGATAAACGGCGCTCAGGGCATCCGTCCATTTGGCCGGCAGCGTGAAGCCCTCGACCTTCCCCCAGTAGCCGGGGACGCGGATGGTTTCCCACTTCCGGTCTTTTTCCTTGTCATACATCGGCAGGAATCCCCAGACGCCGCCGAGGCTGATGGTGGAGCGGGTTCCCTCACGGACCTCCTTCGCCTGTCCGGTCAGCCTGGCTTCATCCGGTGCGCCGGTCAGCTTCAACGGGGCCGAAGCCGGTTGCTCCGTGCTGACTTCGGTCAGCCGGAAATCGCGGTAGTCGGAGCGTACATGCGCCTGCCAGGCTCCCAGGGAAATTTTCAGGTACGCCGCATTCTCGGGAACCTGGAACAGTTTGCGAATCTTGCCCCACTCCCGGCGTTCGGACGCATTCAGCAGCCAGGTGCGGTCCTTGGGCTTCAACGGCTGTTTCTTCGCATCGAACCAATGCGCATAGATCGTCACCGGATTGCTCGGTTTCGGCAGGGGGGAAAGCACCTCGGTGCGGGTCTGGCCTTCCAGAAGCAGCATGTCTCCCGGCTGCACCGCGACCAGTTTCGTCGAGAATGACGAAGCCAGGGTCTTCGGGTCGGATTCCTGACGCAGATAGGGAACCGGTTCGCCGGTTTGATTCGGCGTGAAATCCCCGGGGCCGAGGAGAGTTTGACCATGGAGCTGTGAAAACAAGGCTCCGAACGCCAGGACCGCTGCCAGTTGGTATCGCATGTAAATTCCTCGGGATTAGAGGGTCAGGTTGTTGGCGGCGGAACCGGGGGCGAGTTGAATGACGGCCGCCTTGCCGTTGCAGTCGTCGCGGAGGGAGGTGATGCCCCGGCTTTTGGCCGACATATCCAGCCCGAGGGTGTTTGCCTGCGTGTTTTTGGAATGCGCCAGGAAGAGGCGGGTATTGGTCCAGGTGTTCGAGTCCCCCTGAAAGATCGCGGTTTGAGCCGGCTGGTTGTACAGGGAATCGCTGAGAAGGATGGTGTTTGAAGGGGTTTTCAAGGGCACCCAACGCACTTTCACGCTCCCGATTTTCGACAGTTTGATATAGGGAGTATTGATGTAGTTGTTGCTGACCATATAACTGTTGAGGCTGGTTCCGGTCAGCATCCCGTTCATGCCGTGGATCTGCGAGTATTGGCTCCAATGCGTGATATCGGGGTTATACGGGGTCGCCGGGCAGCGTGAACCGGCGAGATGGGAGGGGAGGATCGTATTCCGGCCTTCGTACAGCTTCACCAGTGTGGTCGCCCAGTTCTGGGCGTCCCACGGACAGGCTTCGATCGGACGCACCATGAAGTCCCGAAAGTCCGCGGCGTACATCGCGATCTTCTGCCCGCTTTGCCGGAGGTTGTTGAGGCAGGTCGTCGACATCCCTTTCGCCCGCGCGGTCTGCAGCGCGGGGAGAAGGATTCCCGCCAGGATCGCGATGATGGCGATAACGACCAGGAGTTCGATAAGGGTGAAATGACGGTTCCGCATTGAGGATGGCTGGTGCGTTTTCATTTACTTTCCTCCTTGAAATATTTCGTGGAATTGCCGAAAAGAAACTCCTGATGACTGAAAACGGTGACTGATTTTTTGCAATTGATATTCTGAATTTGATTTTTCATTTTCTCCACCACACTGCGGACCTCTTCCTCTACGCGCGACTTGAAACAGGTCAGCTGCGGGATCGTGCCCATGCAGGTGTAGGGGGAGCCGAAAGTAATCAAACTCAAGTCGTCCGGAATGGAGAGCCCGAGCTCCCGCGCCGCCCGCATGACGCCGATCGCGAGGTCGGCGTCCGTGGTTGTGCACGCGGTCGGGCGGGGGGCGGTGCAAAGCGCGGCATAGCCGGTGGTGTAACCGCAATCCCGCAGATAGTCCGGCGCGGAATAGAGGCGCAGTTCGTCTTTCGACAAGCCGAATTCGGCGGCGGCGCGTTCGAACCCCTGCTTCTGCTTCTCTTCATAGGGACTGCCCGGCGGAGTGGTGATCGCCATGATTCGGCGGTGCCCCAATTCCACCAGGTGCTTGATGATGGAGTAAGCGCTTTCGGCGACGGCGCCGACGACCGCGTCAATCTGCTGACACTGTTGAATATCGAAGTTGTTCACATCGCCGATGATGACCATCGGGACTTTTATGCGTTTAAAGGCTTTCACCTGTTCCGGATCTTTCCCGGCCATCAGGACGACGCCGGCGCAATTCCGGGTCAGGCGTTCCAGCGGCTCCGGCGCGGTGGGATTGCTGATGATGAAGCGGGTCGTGTACCCGACCGCCTTGAATTGCCGCTCCATTTCGCAGAGCAGTTCAAAGTAGTAATGTCCGCCGGGACGGCTGGTGGTGAAGATGATATTGATGTCCTTGCCGGCGCCCGCTTCGCTCTGGGGAACGGTGGAATTCTCCGCGACGAAAGTCCCCAGGCGCTGCCGCCGGAGCAGCAATCCCTCCTGGACCAGCGCGGCAATGCCGTTCCGGACGGTGATCGCGCTGACCCGGAAGATCTGCTGAAGTTCATCGAGTGAAGGAAGACGGTCGCCCCTCTGCAGCTTGTTTTCCAGAATCAGGGAACGGATTTTCTCCGAAACCTGATAATAAAGCGGCTGATTCTGATCCAGGTCAAGTTTTATTTGCTTCCAGTCCATTTCAGCAGAGCCTTTCTTTGTCTGTGTTATAATTATACTATATTTCTAAAACAAAGTCAATAGATGATAGACATTTTATACACAATAGTCTTTTTTAGAGCCAAGGGAATCCGAAGGGAAAATCACGGTTTTTTCTTTTTCCGGTATTGACACCAGGGAGTTTTTGTGGTATAATTATGATGTGGTAAGAAAAGTGGAAAGCTTATGTTGTTTTATTTGTTTCCACATTGAGGTGCAAGGTGAGTGGACAGAATGATTTGAATTTTTCGTATACGAAGATCCGGCAGTATGTGTACAGCCTGATTGCGACCTCGGGGGATACGCCGCAGCGGATTCCCGCCGCGCGGCACCTGGCGGAGATATTTGAGGTGTCGCACCCGACCGCATTGCGGGCGATCCGGGAGCTGTCGGAAGAGGGCTTGCTCGTCACCCGGCGCGGCAGCGGTACCGTGACTTGCCCGGATAAGGTCGCCAACCTGGTGCAAAAGCGGATCTTCGGAGTTGTTGTCGAAAATGGAATGAACTCATTCGACAGCTTCTACTCCATGCGCCTCGGCTCCTGTCTCGCGCTGGAGGTGATGAAGCGCGGGATGGACATCGTTACGCAGAATCTCGCGCTCTCCGGAGACGCCTCCAAGTTGGGTGCGTTCGTCCGGGATCGTCGGCTCAGCGGGCTGTTGCTGGTCTGTCCGCCGAAGGAGATTGTCGAGGCCGCCCGGCGGCTTCATGTGGAAAACGGTACCCCCGTCATTCTGTTTCGAGGACAATGTGACGGGATTTCCTGGGCGGATTACGATTTCGCAAATGAATGGTTCCGGCGGTTGGAGCTGATTCATCGCGAAGGGAGGCGGCGGGTTCTGGTGATCCGCAGCAGCGGCAGCGAGCTTCATGCGCAGTGTGCCCGCAGCGCCACGGAGCGCTTTTGCAAAGAGTACGGCGCCGACGCCTGTCAGTTTTTCGAACTGGACGGCGACCGGCAAGAGAATTTCGACCGCCTTCGCGAACTTTTCGGCTTGGGCGTAAAGTTCGATGCCGTAATCGGATTACGCAGCATCGGCCCCTATTGCGATTTTCTTCGTGAATATCTCGATGTGGAGGAAGAGTGCCGGCTTTTCTGCCTGAATCTGGCGAATCCGGAGGCTTTCGGCTTTACCGGCTATGTTATCGATCTGGAGCTGGAAAAAGCCGCCCGTACCCTTGCCGTCAATCTGCTCCGGCAAGTAGAAGATCCCTCCGGGGCGCCGGTGATCCATGAAGTCATCGAGGCTGAATTCGTATTTTACCGGAATGGCGTGCCTGTTTCGAAGGAATCATAAGAACAGTGAAGGAGATCGCTGAATGAAGAAGTATATATGTTTTACGCTTATTGAACTTTTGGTCGTTATAGCGATCATCGCCATCCTGGCCGCGATTCTGCTGCCCGCCCTGAGCCGGGCGCGGGAGCACGGGAACCGGATCAGCTGTGCCGGCAATTGCCGCCAGATCGGCCATGCGTCGGCGCAATATGCGGGGGACAACCGGGACTGGCTGCCCAGTTTCGGCGACAGCAATGACAGCACGATTAAAATGCGTCCGAATTTCGTCAGCCGCCTTTACCCCTATCTGGCGGGGGGAACCGTTCCGGTGACCGGGAGACTCTCCAAGATCTACTACTGTCCCACAGCCACCCCGGAAAGCTGCTGGTGGGGAGCAACGACCGCCAGTCGCGGGCTCACCACCTCACCCCTCACCAGTTATGCCTGGAACGCCTTCGCCGCCCATGAAACGGGCTGGGATCCGCCAGGTTACTACCGGGCGCGCCAGCTGTCAAAATGCAAATCGCCGTCGCAGATCGCCATCCTGCGCGATTTCGATTATTCCCAAAACGCCGTTCTCTCAGAGTTCATAGACCAGGAGAATCTTTACCCGAAATTCGTAATCTCCAGCTTCGGAAATTTACAGCTCTACACCTTCCAACGCCACCTCCGCCGCGATAATATCCTGGCGGTTGACGGCCATGTCTTCCAGGAAGGACGCGCCGACATCAATTCCAAATATTACCAGCTGGTCTGGCGCTTCGGCGTCATTGCTTCCGGTACCGACCGTTTTTATCCATATTGGCCCATTTGAGAGGAGGAATTATGTTTTTGCGAATCTTGATCGCTGTGTTCTTGATGACGGCCGCTGTTTTTGGGGCGGATGCGGTTCCTTTGGCGAAGTTAGGATTGACGGATGCGAAGTGGAAGCCGGGGAAATTCGGCAAACTGGAGGGCCGCCGGATGGTGGTTCAGGTTCCGGAGGCCGATAAGGAAGCGATGAATTGTGCTGAAGGAACCCTTGATCTCTCCAAATTCCGGGGGCAGGCGCTGATTTTCTCGATCCAGGCGCGGGCCAGGGAGGTTTCGCCGCCGCTTAAACGATGGAATGGGGTCAAATTCATGTTGTCCTATCGCGACGGCGACGGTCGAAGCTACTGGCATCACCCCTCCGGCTTGCAGGGCAGCTTCGACTGGACGGAGTTGAACTTTGTCTGTTCGATTTCACCCTCCGCCGATACGGGACTCTTGAAACTCGGGCTGCAAGACAGCTCGGGCGAGGTGGAATTCGACTTGAGTACCCTGAAGATCAGCAACTTCTTCCCCCGGGTCAATCAGAAGTACCAGGTGAGCTACCCGGAACGGATCGCCCGGACGCCGCCGTTGCGTGGAGTGATGTCGCCCGGCCGGGCCCTGACGGAGAGCGATCTCAAAACGCTTGCGGAGTGGAAGGTGAAGCTGGTCCGCTTGCAGCTGAAGCACAAGTGGGGTAAAACCGGAACCGACCGCGATCTTGCGGAGTACGACCGCTGGCTGAATGGCCGCCTCGATGAATTGGAAGCGCTCTTCACGCTGGCGCGTCCGTACGGCATCCGCTTTGTCATCGACCTTCATTCGCCCCCCGGCGGCCGCAATGAATCCCTGGATTTTACGATGCTGTACGAGAAAAAGTACGCCGATCACTTCATCGCAGTGTGGGAACGCATGGCGAAGCGTTTCAAAGGCAACCCCTCGGTCTGGGCGTACGATCTTGTCAATGAACCCAAGCAGGGTCGTCCCGCGCTTTACGATTACTGGACCATTCAGCGCCTGGCCGCTGAGGCAATCCGCAAGATCGACCCCGACACCCCGATCATGATCGCATCGAACGAATGGAATTCGGCGAACTCCTACCGCTATCTGTCGCCCCTCTCGATGGATAACGTGATCTATCAGGTGCATATGTACTTCCCCAGCGCCTTTACCCATCAATTCGTCCGCAACACTTTCGGGGAGAAGGGAAAAGATGAACTCATCCGCTACCCCGGCGTAATCGACGGCATCGAGTGCAATAAGGAGATGCTGAAGAAGCATTTGCAGCCGGTCCGGGAGTTTCAGCTGCGTCATAACGCCCGCATTTACGTCGGTGAGTTTTCGGCGGCGGTCTGGGCTCCCGGCGCGGCGGAGTATCTGCGCGACTGCATCGAAATCTTCGAAGAGTACGGCTGGGATTGGAGCTACCACGCCTTCCGCGAATGGAACGGCTGGAGCGTCGAGCACGAAGGACTGCCCCGCAAGCTCGTCCCCTCGCCGGACAACGATCGCAAGCGCGTTCTGCTCAAAGGCTTCGCCAAAGAATAATTCCAATTATAAGTCAAATTGAGGATGAGACTTTTGATGATTGTGGAATTGCGGGAACGTCGGAAGTCGTTGCCGCTACCAGAGGTAACGGCAATGATTTTCGACGTTTTCGCAAACCGTAAGCGCAAAAGTATAGACGCAATTTGATTTATAATTGGAATAAAAACAGGCGCTTCCGGGAGTCCGGGAGCGCCTGTTGCGGGGCAGGGGGCGGTTACTTCAGCACGATCTCGATGACCGGGAGCAGGCTGCCGGTGGGCAGGACCACCGGGAGTTCCAGTGTCAGCGAATTGGCCGGAGTGTTGCTGTTGAGCGCTTTGTTGACTTCGACCGCCGCTTCGCGACGCTTGATTTCGCTGCCGTCGGCGAGGAGCTGGGCGTAGCGGACTTTGCCCGCCAGTCCCGGCAGGTGAACGTGCTTGTAGGGCCAGGCGAGGCAGTGGAGGTAGAGCCGCTTCGTTTCGGGGTTCCAGGTGTAGCGGCAGTCGAGAGGCGCGACGAATTCCGCCGGAGCCGCTCCGCAGCCGTAGATCGAGCGCGAGTTGAAATGCATCCAGTCACTGTAGCCCTTCAGGCACTCCAGCGCCCGGTGATCGAGGTAGCCGCGCGAGGTCGGGCCGACGTTCATCAGGAGGTTGCCGCCGCGGGAGACGTGGTTGACCAGCATCTCGACGCACATCTTGACGCTCTTCCAGCTGGTCTCGTCGCGGTGGTAGCCCCAGGAGCCGGAGAAGGTCTGGCAACCCTCCCAGACGGCGACGTTCCCCGCTTCATCCAGCATCGGCGCATCGGGCGTGTACTGCTCCGGGGTAACGATGTCGCCGGAACCGGGGAGGTCGAGGCGGTTGTCGATCAGCACATCGGGCTGAAGCTGGCGGATCAGCTTCACCAGCTTCTCCGACTCCCAGTCCTCATGACCCTTGCCCCGGCCGGGGTAGGAGAAATCGAACCAGAGGATGTCGATCTTGCCGTACCCGGTCAGGAGCTCGGTCACCTGGTTGCGCATGTATTCGGCGTAGCGCTTCATGTCGCGGCCTTCATTCATCTTTTCGCGCTCGGGGTGCTCCCATTGCGGGTGGATCATGTCGATGACGAAGTCGGGGTGGTGCCAGTCGAGCAGGGAGTAGTAGAAGCCGACCCGCAGCCCCTCGGCGCGGAAGGCGTCGACGATTTCGCGGAGGAGGTCGCGCCCGGCGGCGGTATTCGTGACTTTGTAATCGGTGTATTTCGTATCCCACAAGCAGAAGCCCTCGTGGTGCTTGGTGGTGATGACGAAGTATTTCATGCCGGCTTCGCGGGCGGCTTTCGCCCAGGCCTTCGGATCGAAGAGGTCGGGGTTGAAGAGGTCGAAATAGACCTGGTAATCTTCGTTGGTAATCTTCTCCCGGTTGCGGATCCACTCGTGCCGCGCGGGCAGCGCATAGAGTCCCCAGTGGATGAACATGCCGAAGCGGGCTTCGGTGAACCAGCGGCTGTCGCCTTTTCCGTAATTTTCCATGATCCCCTGCTTTCCTTTCCGTGGATGTGGAGCTATGGTAAAAGGTAGTGCCTCCTATGAAGATTTTCAATTTCGATTCTATGAATAAAATGGGTGTATTCTATGAATAAAATCATCAGCGAAGCCGAAGAGGCCGGGGTTCCGCTCCGGGTGGAGACGGTCAGCTGCGTCCCGCTCGGCGGCATCTGGAACAACTGTACCCTCAGCGGACACTTCTGGCGCCTCTATCACAACAGCCACCCCGGCGCGGGGGTGTTCCTGAAGGGCGGACGCTTCGAATTGCAGCCCGGGAACCTCTACTTCCTGCCGCCCTTCTGCGACCTTCGCACCTGGAACGAGAGCGCCGAGGTCCGGCAGCTCTACATTCACTTCGAAATGCCCCGCTTCGGCGGTTCGGAGCGCTGCCGCTGCACCGGGGTGCCGCTGGATGACGGGCTCCGCGAGATGCTGGAGGAGCTGCTGGGGCTTTTCCCCGGCAATTCCCCGCGACGGCTTCTCGCGGCCGCCGCGCTGGTCTGCCGGGCTTTCCTGCGGCTCCCCCCGGAAGCGCTGATCGAGTACGGACGCGACCGCGTCATCGAAGCCGCCCTCGATTACATGCGCGAACGCTATAAAGCCCCGCTGTCGGTCGAGGAGCTGGCGCGCCGGGCCGGAATGGGGGAAAACGCTTTCCTCCGCCGCTTCAAGAGCGCCACCGGCGGCACGCCGTACCGCTTTCTCACCCATCTGCGCTACGCGGCGGCGGCGCGCCTTTTGGAAGAGGACCGGCTGACCATCGAGGAGATCGCCGCCGAAGTGGGCATTCACGACCGCTTTCACTTCTCGCGGGAGTTCAAGCGGTTTCACGGCGAGTCTCCGGCGGCCTACCGGCAAAGCCGAAAAGTTTCCGCTTTTCCCGGCAAAGCGTTTGACTAGTGCGCCGGAGGGGGCTATTTTAAGATTGGAAACCGTTTCAAAAAACAGGAGGCTATGGTTATGTATTTCACCGGATTTGCCGACGAAGCGTCGGTCGGGTTGGCGGGCCAGATCAAGGCGACGAAAGAGCTGGGCTGGGAATTCATTGAATCGCGCAACATCGACGGCGTCAACATCCACGACCTCCCCGAAGAGAAGTTCGAAGAGGCGGCGGCGATGCTGGAGGCTTCCGGCGTCAAGATCAATTGCTTCGGCAGCGCCGTGGCCAACTGGTCGTGGGACCCCCTGTCGGAAGAAGATTACAAGAAAACCACCGCCCAACTCGAACGGGCGCTGGTGCGGATGCGGCGTCTGAACTGCAAACTGCTGCGCGGCATGAGCTTCAAGGCGACCTGGCAGCGTCCGGCCTTCGAGAAGGAGGTCGAAGATCAGGTGTTCCGCAAGGTGAACGAACTGGTGAAGCGCTGCGAAGACGCCGGGGTGATGTTCCTGCATGAGAACTGCAACAACTACGGCGGCATGTCCTGGAAGCATACCTTGAAGCTGCTCGATCACGTCCAGTCCCCCAACTTCAAGCTGGTCTACGACACGGGCAACCCGGTACTGAATTTCGACCGCTCCAAGGGGGATGCGCTCGACAAGATCCAGAGCTCCTGGGAGTTTTACGAGAAGGTCCGCGATTTCGTCGTCTACATCCATATTAAGGATGCGGTCTACATCGGCGGCGGCGACAACGGTTTCGCCAAGGCGCGCTTCACCTTCCCGGGGGAAGGCGAGGGGGACGTCGTCCGGATCGTCGAGGACCTGCTGAAGCGCGGCTACGACGGCGGTTTCTCGATGGAACCGCACATGAAGCTGGTCTTCCACGATGCGGATAAAGAGCAGAACGCGGTGGAGCGTTACAACAACTACGTCGAATACGGACGTCGTTTCATGAAGCTCGTCGCCGACGCCAAAGCGAAGCTGTAAAAGTCGCTCCCCGATTCCACTCAACCCGTTCATTCGAAACCGGATGAACGGGTTTTTGCTGCAATATGTTCGGCGAAGCTCTTATTAGGCGCTGTTAGCGGCGCGCCGCTAACTCTTGCGTTTCCCAAACCACGAGCCGACCGCGAAGAACGGAGGGAACGGAGGGAACGGAGGGAAACTGCGTCGCAGGCTATTGCGTTGCTCTCGTTGTTCAACTTATCAGCGGCCTGTACCCCACCACCATGCGCGCCGATTCCCCGGCCCAACCACGTTGCTCCACTAAGTAAGCGCGGCAAGCGCCGCGAGCGTATGTGAAGGAACTCGTTTGCGGCAGCAAACGAGCAAGGAGCAATTGCGACGCAGCTGAACGGAGTCGAGCGAAGGCCTCGCCGTCTGAGAGTCGCTGCGCAGCAGCGAAAGTAAGGTCGCGCCAGCGACCGCTACGATCCGGAATCGGGGTTCGACCTTTCGTTGCACGTCTCTGCCCAAGGGCGGGGGTGGTTTCAGGAGGGGAGTAAGGACCC
>JAVBRV010000125.1:0-6677 GCA_031547585.1 Victivallaceae bacterium | reverse complement strand
CGGTCGAAGACGGCTGGGGGCGGGCGATTCTCGACCGGATCGCCGCCGACCGGGTCGCGCAATTCGTCCGGCTCCACACCATGTTCGAAGACATCGTCGGACGCGATCAGGACGGCAAGCTCACCTTCAACTTCAGCCAGTCCGACCGACGGCTCGATTACATGGCCGAACGCGGTTTCCGGCTGCTGCTCTGCTTCGACTTCATGCCGCCCTGCCTCGCGGAAAACCAGCGCAGCGTCAGCAAGCTCCGCTATAAGAACAAAGTCATCAACCGTTCGAGGCCAACCGATTACCGCGAGTGGCAGGAGGTCTGCCGCCACTACATCGCGCACCTGGTTGAGCGCTACGGCGCCGATACCGTCGCCGGCTGGAAGTTCCATTGCTGGAACGAACCCGACGCCGGTTACTGGGTCAGCGAGAAGGGCAACGACCAGTGGGACGCCGACGGCGACACCGATAAGCTCGACGAGTACATCAAGCTCTACGACCACTTCGAAGCGGCGGTGAGCGAAGCCTCGCCGCGCACCCCGGTCGGCGGTCCCTCCTGCGCCGGCAGCGACCGCTTCATCCGCCTCTTCCTCAATCACTTGAAGAGCGGCAAAAACACGGTCACGGGGAAGACGGGGACCCGCATCAACTTCGTCGGCGTTCACTGCTATTCGCAGGGAATCTACTCCAACCTCCCGAACCAATTCTTCGTCTCGCCCGACAATATCATGCAGCGCCTGCGGACGGCGCGCAAAATCATGAATGAAGCGGGTTTCGAGACGACGGAAATGCTTCTCGATGAATGGGGTATCGCGGGCGGCGGCTTCCTCGGCATCGACCGGGTTCCCCGGCACATCTTCCGGGAAACCGAGTACTACCCGGCCTTCTTCGCGCGGCTGATCGACCGGATCCTCGCGGCGCCGGAGCTGAAGCTGTCGCAGATGATGATCTGCCTCTCGGGGCAGGATCACAGCCTCGTCGATTTCGACGGCTACCGCACCTTCTTCACCGCCAACGGCTTCCGGAAGCCGATCTACAACGGCTATTTGCTGGCGGCCAAGCTGGATGGGGAACGACTCGGCTTCCAGGTGGAGGCCCCCTCCCCTCATATCGGGGTCATCCCCGTCCGAAGTGAGGATGGAGTTCTCCGGGTGCTGCTCTATCACTTCGACGACGACGACTGCAACGGCAGCGCGCCGAATGTCGAAGTGGAGCTCTCCATCCGCAACCTGAGTGGCCGTTACCGCTTGAGCCACAGCCGGATCGACAGCGAAAACGGCAATGCCTTCACCTGCTGGTCAAAGCTGGGCCGTCCGCAGCCCCCCTCGATGTGGGACCGCGAACGGATCAGCCATGCGGGCGAGAGCCTTCAATACCTTGCCGACGAAGAACTTAACCTGAAGGGAGAGTTCCGCGGCCGGGTCATTATGACCCGCAACAGCGTCTCACTTCTCGAATTCACCGTTTGATTTCAACATCGAAAAGGGGAGTGCGTCCGATCCAGACCCGGAGAGGCGCTTCCCCGGCTGCCGGGACGGCCACCTTGCCCGGCAGCGGCTTCCCATTCAACGACACGGTAAAGGTGCCTCCCCGCCAGGAGCATTCCAAGGTCTGCCAGAGCGCGGCGGGAAGCACGGGGAGGCTGATTTCTCCCTTCGCTCCGTTTCCCGAAGTCACCAGCAGCTTCTCTCCTTCCAGTTCCAACTGCAAGCCGGGGAGTTCCAGCAGCTTGCTGCGTTGCGCTTCTCCAGCGAAGCGCAAGATCAGCGCAGCTCCGGTCGCACCGGCGGATTCCAGCTCCACCGGGAGGCTTCCTTCGGCAAGCCAAACGCCCCAGATGCCGGGAATCGGCCCCATGGTCCGGATCAATGTCGGTTCATAACGCACCTTCATCTGAAACGGCGAGAACGTCTCCGCCCCCTTCCCCGGACCGGCGGCCAGGCGCCAATCGAACCCGAAAGGGATCGCGCCGAGATCGGCGGCGGCGTCGGGTTCTTCCATGGTAACTCGGCTGCGATTGCGCAAGGGGCTGGACTCGGGTAGGCGAAACTCCTTCAGTTCCAGACGATCCAGCGTGATTCCCTCTTTCCCGGCGGCCAAGCCGCGATGCTCCGGGGCAGCCTGCGAAAAGATCTCGGCATTGGCGTAGAATTCCATCAGACTGCCGCGCCACTCCGGACGCACATGGAAGCCGTCGGCAAGAATGATATTGTTGAAGAAACGGAAGTTCACATATTCGCGGGCCGCTTCGCCGTGGATCGGCTGCGGGGTGCTGAGGAAGTTGCTCCCGGGCGAATGAAAGGTGTTGTTGAAGGCGAGGAAACCGGGGTAATCGACGAAGAAGAACTTCTTGCTGATCCGGCTGTCGAGACGCTCAACGGGGACACTCCCCATGTGCTTATGCTCCCAGTTCCGCCCGGTCGCGCCGATCTTGAAGATGCCGGGGTGGTGCGCCTGGTGCGGCCAGATCTTCTCCGCGCCCGGCGTCCGGTTGACGATGTTGCGGTAGATGAAGATCGGCCCGGGGAATGGAAAGCCGCCCAGAGGCTGATGCGACAGGGGTTCGAAAATATCCTCGAAGTAGTTGAACATGATCCGCATGTTGCGGTTGTGGTTCTCCGTCTCGATGGCGTTGTCGATCATCCGCCGGAAGTCGTTGCCGTAGATCTGCGTCCCCTCGCTCCGGTTGAGTCCCCAGCAGGACATGCCTTCGAAAAGGTCATACAGCTGGTTGTCGCGAATGTGCCAGTTCGCGCCGCCGCCGAAGGCGATGCCGGTCTCGTAGTTCTTCATCACCGCGGGGTCGTTGTTGACGCCCTTGCGCTGCCACCAGAAGATGGCGGGCTTGATGGCGAATACCGCATCCTTATGCTTTTCAATCAGTTCGCGCATCTCAAGAAAGATGTTGGGCGAATCCATCCGGCAGTTCTCCACGAAGACGCCGCCGGGGGCGTGACCGTTCCGCATCACCCCCGCCACGCCGAACCGGCAGCCCCGGAAGGTGACGTTGCGCACAACGAGGCCGTCGCCGAAGGTGACGACGCCCGCCGCGCCGGGCGTCTCCAGGGTAAAGCCGTCGAGGACGACGCCGCACTCCCCCTGCCCAGGCAGGAAGAAGACCGCCTCCTCCGGCCGCCCGATGTGGTGACCGTTGAAACCCGGCGCGTTGGGCGGAGCCGCCGCGATGGTGTGCCGGGCGGGATCGCTCGGGCCGAAGCGGCCGTCCGTCCGCAGCCGGACGTAGAGCCGCCCCGCCTTGGGGTCGAAGAAGAAACCGTTCTCCACGCCCGGCGTCCGGTTCTTCAGGGTAAAGGACTTCAGCGCTTCCAGCGAAGGGTATGGGTAGAGATCGCAGTCGGAGTAGAGGATCCGGGCCGGATTGTGGGTGAAAGGGGTGGAGTAGAGCTGCAAGGCTTCGTCCTCCAGCTTCCAGACCGCCTCCCCCCGGCGCAACGGCGGCGAAGCGGCGGTGACAATGGTCCGGCCCGGCGTACAATCGAGTGCCTTGAACAGCACCGGCTTTTCACGGGTCCCGCCGCGCGACAGTCGCGGACGCTCGAAATAGACGCCGGGAGCCACCAGAACCGTATCGCCGGGAACCACCCGGTCGGCGGCAGATTGCAGCGTGGCGAAGGCTTTTCCGCGGCTCAGGCCGTCGTTGTCGTCGCGACCGTCGTTCCCCACGTAATAGACGACGGGGGCGCGGCTTGCGGGCACCGGCTCCTCCACAGGACGGTAACCGACTACATCGGCGATCTCGACATCAGAGAGGACGCGGTCGAAGCCCCGGATCGGCCCGAGTAAGGTTCCGGCGGGGAGAAAGCTCTCCGCCGTGCGACTGTGCAAGCGCCGCCCCCCGATTGAGAGCAGCTTCTCCCCGGCGTTCGGGGCCAGGGAAGCGATGCCCGGCGCTTCGATCGACTCGCGGCAGACGCGCTTCCCGCCTTTTTCAAAGACTTCCAACCGCAGCCCTTTGCCGCTTTCGAAGCGAAGGATGACGTCGTACCAGACCTCCGGCTTCAGCGCCGCCGCCGGAGGCGCCGTCACGCCCCGACCCGAATCGCGTCCGCCCCCCGAAAGCTGCGCCGCCGGGCGCGGTCCGTCGAAGACGAAGAATTTATCGGCGGCGAGCCCGGCTTCGAAACCGCGAAAGCCGTCGCCGGGACGATGCCGCCCCAAGAGCGCCCCCTGCGGCGCGGCGGCGAATTTGACCGGGATGATCCAGGTCTGGCTGCCGGTTTCCGACTCCGCTTTCAGGAACATGGTTTTCCCGTCGAGGCGGGCAAACGTGACCCCTTCCACGGTAATGACCTCCGTGTTCTTCACCGGCTGCCCGGCGGCGTCGATTGCCCGGATTCCGGAGGGCGCCGCCCAATCGATAACCGTCTCCGCAACCAGCGTCGAGGTGACGAATAAACTTGCCGCCAATAGCTTACAGATCATGCCAGAACCCCCGGTTGATGGTGGTGACCGTGCCGCCGCTGCCGAAGCTCCGGCTCTTGCCGAGCGCCCAAGTCTCCACATGCCCGTCGACGAAAACAAGATTGTGAGATCCGCCGTGGCGGAAGGCGAAGCTGTCGCTGGTCGAAAGATTGTTCGGCCGGGAGGAGAGGAAGCCGCCCCCGACCGGCGTTTCGACTTCACTCCCCAGGAGCCGCCGCGAAGCGCTCTTCACCTGCGTCAATTTCCCCCAACGCAGCGGACGGTCGGTCCCGGGGTCGGTGACGAGATAGGTCGAGATGGCGTAACTGCCGTTCGGCGAGTTGTAATCGCCGGTGACGATGATGTTGGCGGGGTCGGCAACATTGCGCCTCCCGGAGGGACAGAGCGCAACCGGGTCGAGATCGATTTTGGTAAGATCGGTTCCGACGGGGTAGGACTTGCGGCTGAGGTAACTGGTCAGGGTTTCCGCCGCATAGTTCTCCGTGATCGGACCGAAGAGGTACAGCTTGACCGAATCGGCGTTGCGATGCGGCCCCCAGCCCCGGTTGTCGGTGCCGTAGTTGTTCATCGCGAGGCCGATCTGCTTCAGGTTGGCGCAGCAGCGCATTCGCCGGGCGGTCTCCCGCGCCTTGCTGAGCGCCGGCAGCAGCATGGCCGCCAGAATGGCGATGATGGCGATCACCACCAGGAGTTCGATCAGGGTGAAACTTTGCCTCGTTCTTCTCATAACCGTGCTCCCTTTGTATTTCCGGCTTTCATGGTTGACTCTCCGTATTGAATGGCTTCCGCGCCCATAGTCCGAAACATCAGCTTCTCCGGCTGCTCGCGTTTTTTTGTAAAGTGCTCAAAGATCTCGGCCGCCGTCAGTTGCGGTTCGAGGGGACAGATGACGGTAATCGACGGGATGACCATCCGGGCGAGCACCCGGTCGCCGAAGGAGGCTACCGAGACATCCTCCGGCACGCGCACCCCGTGATCGTGAAACGCCCGGATCACCCCCAGGGCGGCGCTGGCGGTGAGGCAGAACGCCGCGGAAGCCTTGAACTCCCCGCGCTCCAGGATGCGGCAGGTGTCGTAATAGGATTGTTCCATATCGATCGGCAGCCGTTGGGAGCTGGCGCCGTCATGAAGCGTGCCGTCGCAGCCGAGCCGGTCGAGGGAGTCGCGCCAGACGTCGATCCGGGCATTGTGTCCGTCGCTCTCACGGCGGAAAAAGCAATCGATCCGGCGATGCCCGAGATCATGAAGGTGCTTCATCAAAAGATAGATGGAAGCCGGGTCCGGCCCGTCGAAGCAGCGGACGCCGAATTCAGTCAGGTCATAAAAGAGGGTGACCACCCGGTCCTTGTTGCGGCGGATCTTCTCCAGGAGCAGCGGCGTGACCGTGGTGAACTGAAGGAAGATTAGATCGAAATCACCATCCAGCGCATCGTAAAGAAGCGGGTCGGAGTGATGGCCGTAAGGAATTTCGCGGGTGACGCAGCCGCAGGCTTCCGACGCCTGCAAAATGGCGCTCCGCCAGACATTATGGGCCGGAGTATCAACCGGATACACATAGGCGGCCTTGCAGCCGGAGCGCTTCGCCTGCTCCACCTCCAGCCGCCCGTTGGCGGCCCGGCGGACAACGCCGTCCTCGATCAGCTTCCGGACCGCCTGGCGCGCCGTAAGATAGCTGACCCCCGTCTCCGCCGCCAGCTTCGGCGCTCCCGGCAGAGCCGACAGGCCGTAATCGCCGCATTCGATGCGGTGACGCAACAGTTCGGCGATTTCAAGATACTTGGCTCGCGGAGGCATAGGCTGACGGCTCCATTCTATACAGTTTTCTGTTTACATATATTATATACAGTTTTCTATATATGTCAAGAGCCGTCCGAAAAATTTTGCGATTATTTTTCGATCACCTCCATCGTCAGCTCCTTGAACCAGACGGTTCCCGAAGCTCCCTGGAGCCCCAGCAGCAGTTCCACTTTTTTGACGCCGAAGGGGACGTCGTAGTCGAAGCGCAGCTCCTTCCACTCGAAAGAGCCCTGCTGCGCCGGGGCGTCCGGCCAGGCCGTCTTGTCGCCGTGACGGACCATCAGGCCGAATTTCGTGCCGAGATGGCCGAGTTTCGGATTCTGCCGAACCACGTTTTCGGCTTTGATTTTTACCTGCAGTATTTTAAACTCTTTCCTGTACTGAAGTTCTGCTTAGGACTGGTTGACCTGCTTTAAAAAGACCGTCCCGACCTGGTGGATAAGGAGATG
>JAVBRV010000377.1:0-2526 GCA_031547585.1 Victivallaceae bacterium | reverse complement strand
GGGTCGATCGCGAACTGGATGGAGTCCTGCTGCCACGAGCTCGGCGCATCGTCGATGCCCGGCGTCACCACATCATCGCGGACGAAGAAGGCGAGGTAGAGTTTATCCTTGCCCAGCATCAGCTTGCATTCGCCGGAGAGGTCGTCGGGGCCCTGCCACGGCGCGCCGGGGGATTCCACCGCCTGCGCCCGCATGGCCGCCTTCATCGCCGAAACCTTGTCCCATTTCGCCGGGTCGCCGTCGACCTTCAGCGCCGCCGGAGCCCGGACGAAACAGCCGGTATTCAGCACCTTCTCCGGCGTCAGGTTGCCTTCGAGGCGCACCGCGCTCACGTTGGTGAGCTCGATCTCCCCCTGCGGCAGCTGGTGGTTGGCCAGCAGCGCGATTTTAAGCTGTTCGGCTCCGGGCGTGTTGACGATGATGACTTCGCTCCGCCGGTTCCACTCGCTGCTGATTGCTTTGGTATACAGGGCGTTGATGCCGGGTTTGGTCGGGAAAACGGTTTTCCCCTCCTTATTCTGCAGCGTGTAGACAAAACCGAGCGAACCTTCGCCCTTGATGTCGCAGCTTAAAAGATAGCGCTCGCCGGAGCGGACCTTGATCGCGCCGACCGTTCCGAAGAAGCAATTGCCCTTGATTTTCACGCCGCCCTCCACCGCCGCGAATCCTCCGTTCGCCGGATAGAACCAGAAAGCCGTCCCCTGGGCGAAATTGCCGTTGCGGATCAGGTTCTCGCCCGGGTTGCCGGTGGCCAGTTCGACCGTGACCGGGCGCTCCACGAGGCGGCCGCCGAGGTCGAGCTTGAACACCGCGTCATAAAGACCGGGGGCGGCGTTCGGCGGCGCTTCGATGCCGGAAAGGGCGGCGGGCCAGCCGGCGGGAGGGACGATGCCGGCCAAAGTCACGCCTTCCGGCAGCTGCCAGGTTTTGCCGGGGCGGAGCGTCAACTGCTGCGGCAGCTTCTCCAGCGCCGCCGCCAGCCGGGCGAGAAAGGCGGCGTCGCCGCCCTCAAGGAACTGCGGATAAACCGAGGCAACGACTTTGGCGGTCGCCGGAACCGATTCAACGTCCATAAAGGAGACCAGACGCTGCGGCGCACCGCCGAGATCGAAGCTCAACTCCTGCTCCCGGTCGCTCCAGAAGACCAGCACCGGGGTGCCGCCGCGATTGAAGAGGTAGGCTTCGAAATCCGCGCCTGAGAGGTCGCCGACATAGGCCGCGCCCTCCAGGCGATGGGTCATGGCGCGATAAGCCGGGTAGGTCGGGTGCGGCGCTTCCTTGAGGTCAAAAAAGGAGTAGAGCGCATTGCTGTTGTCGTCGAACATCTGGAAGCCGAAGGTCTTGACGATCCCCTGCGAGGCGTCGCGGACGTGGCTTTTCACCATATCGGCGGCAATCAGTTCCACCGCCTTCTTCCCGTCGCGCCAGCTCATGTCTTCGGAGTTGACGATGGGGGTATGGATCCCTTTGCCGGTCAGCAGGCTCCGCCAGTTGCCGGTGCGCACCGAATTGCGCCGGACGTTCCCCGGGTAATGGATACTCATCAGGTCGAAATTCGCCCGGTTGCCCGAATCGCGCAGCACCTCCTCGAAGAAGTCGACCGACAGCGGCGCGCCCGAAAGCACCTGAGCCGCCGGATCCGCCTGCTTGATCGCGGCGTAGCCGTACCGGAGAAGGTCGGCGAATTCACGCGGGGAACCGCTGCCCCAGAAGGCCGACTGATACCCCGGCTCGTTGCCCAGCTCGTACCACTGGACCCGGCCCCGGTAACGGGTCGCCAGCTGCCGCAGGAACTCCGCCCAGGCCTCATAATCCTTGGGGGCGTAGATGAAACGGCGCTGTTCGCCGCAGATGGTCAGCTTGGTCTCCGTCGATGGCGAGTTCCAGGCAGGGATGTAGACCACGTTCCACAGTGAACAGATTTGATGTTTCTCCATGATCGCCAGGCTTTCATCGAGGCCGGACCAGTTGTACTGCCCCTTTTCCCGCTCGCGAGCGCCCCAGTTGAGGACGTGATAGCGGGCCCAGCGGGCTCCGGCGGCGGCGGCGCGGCGCGCCTTGCGCTCGGAACGCTCCCGGTCGAAAATCCGCGACCGGGTCGCGTAGCCATCCCCCAAATAGGCGTGGCAGCCGAAGCGGGAATCCGGTTTGAATTCCGCCTGAACCCTCTCCACTACCGCATACGCGGTCGTTTGCAGAAGTTCCTTACCCAGCCGGACCTCAAGCCGGAAGTAGCCGCGAACGGCGGTGGGGAGGTCGATTTTCGCCTGTTCGACGTTGCCGGAGGCGACCGTTTTCCCGAAGAAATCCCGGATCTCGTAGCTCAGCCGCTCGGCGGGCCGATTGTAGAGCGTGACCGCGCATTCCGCTTTGCCGCCGGGGTGGTAGATGCCGTCGGGGTCATTCGAGGTCAGCTCGACCACCGGCGGCAGCGGCGCCGCTTTTTCCACGGTTTCGAGCTTGAGGTAGTCGAAGCGCATCCGGTAGTGCTTGGCCCGGGTCGCGATCCGGATCGTCAACTCATTG
>JAVBRV010000403.1:0-9275 GCA_031547585.1 Victivallaceae bacterium | reverse complement strand
TTGTTCTCGAAGAAAAAAAGCCGCCCGGAATTCCGGAGCGGCTTCGGTAAATCGGAGGAACGGTTACTTGGTGCCGTAACCGAGGCCCGCCTTGACCATGTAATTGTAGCTGCGGCGAATCGCTTCCTTCATCTCGATATTGCAGTAGTCGAGCTCGACGACAATGTTGTCGACGCACGCGGGCGTGGCCGCCAGAACCGCCGGGATGTCCATCTCGCCTTCGCCCAGGGGGCGCAGTTCGATCTTGCGGTCGTAGGTGCCGTTGACCATCCGCAGCTGGCTTTCATCCTGCTTCAGGAGGCCGTCCTTGATATGGACGAGCACGGTGCGGTCGGCGAAGAGCTTCATCATTTCGGCCGGATCGTTCGCGCCGTAATTGGTCGACCAGAAGGCGTCGATCTGGAACTTCACCTTCGGGCAGAGCTCGGCGTAGATCTGGTACTTCAACTTGCCGTCGAGCATGGCGAATTCCCAGCTGTGGTTGTGCTGAAAGAGGCCGATACCCGCCTTCGCCAGCTCGTCGACCATCTGGTTGGTCGCCTCGGCGGTGCGCTTGATCGCGTCCATATCCTTGAAATCATCGGGGCCGTAGCCGCAGACGATCTGCTTCAACCCGAGCTCGCCCGCCATCTCGATCGACTCCTGGACGTTGTTCGAACGGCACCAGGGGGTGTGCGACGAGAACATCTTGAGCCCGAGGTCGTCGATGACCTTCTTGAACTCCTTCGGCGAATAGTTGTAGAAGCCGGCCGGTTCCACCCCGATGTAACCGACGTCGGCGACGAACTTCAACACGTCGAGGAAATCGTTCTTCGAATACTCACGGAGCGAATAGAGCTGAACGGCCAATTTACGTTTCATGCTTCACCTGTCTTGTATTAAACTATTTTTCCGAAGAGGCCTTCCCCCTCGCATTTCAATACTATAGCGGCAAAACCGGAAATTCGCAATTGACAAAAGCTATGATTCTATTGACATTATCTCCGGCGTGGCGACGAGCCTGACGATCCGGTTCAAGGGAACCTCCGCCGCCGGAACCCGGAAGGCGAGGTAGTTATCGCTCCAGCCCCGGGCAAAACCGTCTTTCCCCTCCGTTTCGAAAATCACCGGCAACGTCTCCCCGAGATTGGCTTCGAGGAACCGGCGGCGCGAAACTCCCGCCAACGCGCGGAGCCGGGCGACCCGGTCGCGGACGACCTCGGCGGAAACCCGCCCCGGCAGCTCCGCCGCCGGTGTGCCCGGGCGCGGCGAATAGGGGAAAATATGCAGATTGGCGAACGCCATCCGTTCGACAAAAGCACAGCTCTCTTCGAAATCCGCTTCCGTCTCGCCGGGGAAGCCGACGATGAGGTCGCTGCCGAGGTGAAGCCCCGGAATCCTCTCCCGCGCTTCGCGGGCGAAATCGGCGTACTCTTCACTCGTATAGTGCCGGTTCATGGCCCGGAGGATGCGGTCACTGCCGTGCTGCAGCGACAGGTGGAGAAAGCGGCAGACCTTCGGCTCCCCCGCCATCGCCTGGAGAAGCTGCCGGTTGGCCGGGTGCGGCTCGGTCGAACTGAGGCGAATCCGAAAGTCGCCTCCCAGCCGGGTCAGCTCGTTTACCAGCATCGCGAGATCGCGCCCGGAATCCTGATAAAGGGAGGTGTTCACCCCCGTCAGCACCAATTCGGGAGCGCCCGCCGCCAGCGCTTGGCGGCAGTCCTCCATGACCTCCTCATAGCGGCGCGACCGCTCCGGGCCGCGGGCGTAGGGGACGATGCAATAGGTGCAGAAATTCTCGCACCCCTCCTGAATCTTGATGAAAGCGCGGGTGCGGAAGGGGAAGCTGGAGTGGGTTCCTTCGGCGAAGCCCCCCCTCCCCTCCTCCAGGCTGCGGCGATGGTCCGCTTCGGATTCGCGTCCGGCCAGCGCCTCCAGAATGCGGTCGATGACCTCCCGCTTTTCGGGGTTCGACAGCACGAGATCGGCCGCGCCCTCTTTCTGAAAGGCTTCGCGTTCCAGCTCGGCCCCGCAGCCGGTGGCGACGATCAGCGCCCCGGGGTAGAGCCCCCGGAAGCGCCGCACCGCCTGGCGGCTCTTCTTCCCCGCCTCGCCGGTCACGGTACAGGTGTTGACGATCACCAGCGCCACACTCTCCCCCTCTTCAACCAACTGATAGCCCGCTTCGGCGAGTCGGGTGGAGAGGAGGGCGGAATCCGCCGTATTGAGGCGGCAGCCGAGGGTGTGGATCACCGCCTGTTTCATCTGAGACTCCGTCATTTCAGCGTAATGGTCTCCGTGGCGAAGATGGCGCGGCTGGAGGTGCCGAAGCGCAGCTCGAAGTCGCCGGGCTCAACGAGGAAGGTTCCGGCGGGCGGGTAGTAGTAGGCGAAATCGCGCCAGCCGAGCGTCAGCTCCACCCGGCCGGTTTCACCGGGGGCGAGGGTCAGCTTGGCGAAGCCCTCCAGCTCCTGGAAGGGGCGCTCGACCCGGCTTTCGAGGTCGCGCACATAGAGCTGAACCACTTCGGAGCCGGTGCGCGAACCGGTGTTCGTCACCTCCACCACGGCGGTGACATCGTAGCCGTCGACCTTGACCTTGCGGAGCTTGCAGTCGAAAGAGGTGTACGAGAGTCCGTAGCCGAAGGGGAAGCGCGGCTCGATGCCCGCGCGGTCGAAGTGCCGGTAGCCGATGAAGATGCCTTCGATATAATTGGTGTGGGCGTTGAAGTCGGAGGTTTCGCCGGGATAGCTGCCGTTGGCGTGGCAGGGGTAATCCATCAGCGTTTTCGCCCAGGTGCAGTTGAGCCGTCCGCCGGGTTCGGCGTCGCCGAAGAGGACGCGGGCGATGGCGCGCCCGGCTTCCATGCCGGGGTACCAGCACTCGAGAAGCGCGGGAACCCGGTCGATCCACGGTTCGACGTTGACCACCGAACCGTTGACCAGCGAAACCACGAGGCGGGGATTGACTTCGGCGATCCGGGCGATCAATTCCGCCTGGGGGCCGGGCAGTTCGAGGTCGGGAATATCGGCGTCGGGGAGGTAGCCCCAGCCGATCGCCTCGCGGTCGTAGCGGTGGTTGGTGCCGCCGAAGAAGAGAACGAGGTCGGCGTCGCGGGCGGCGTCGAGCGCGGCCTGGAACTTCCCCTCTTCATTCTGCTTCCAGAGCAGCTTCAATTCGGCGAAGCCGCCGTAGTTGCGCACCGCTTCGATGCGGAGGTCATGGCTCTTCCCGGCGACGGCGTCGAATTCATACGAGCCCTGCACCAGCCGATCCTCGACGGGCCGGTCGGAAATCACTTCGACACCGTCGATCCAGACCCGGACGAGGAGGCGGGCGCGGCTGACCATCAAACGCGCCCGGCCCGAAAGGGCGGGGGTGAGCTTGCCCTGCCAGCGGGCGGCGAAGAGGCGGTCGTCGAGCTCGCCGGAGGCATCCTTCCCGGCGGCGGCGACGTGCCCCCAAGAGAGCTCCATCGCGGCGTCGAGGCGCGACAGGATCGGCTTCGCGGCGGGGTCGTTCAACTCTTCGGGCGTGGCGTAGAAATCGGCTTCGAGCCCGGGGGCTCCGTCGGCGGTCGAGAGCAGTTCCGGCGGGAGCGCCGCGTAGTTGTCGAACTCGACGCCGGGCGCATAGCGGACCGCAACGCCGGAACCGGCGAGATATTCGAGGAGTCCGGCAAGAGGGGTAATTTCGTAATCGGGGTGGACCGCGCCGGAGCCGCCGCAGCTTTCGAGGGGACCCATGAGGTGGGTCTGGTCGGCGTTGGGGCCGATGACCGCGACGCTCTTCAGCTTCGACCGGTCGAGCGGCAGGAGGTTTTTGTCGTTTTTGAGGAGAACCATGCCCGCTTCGGCGAGGCGGCGTGCGTCGTCGCGGTTACGCCGGGTGTTGATTTCGCCTTTGGGACGCTTCTCCGGCTCGAAGACGCCGGTACGCCAAAAGAGGCGGAGGATGCGGCGCACCATGTCGTCGATCTTTTCGACCGGAACCGTGCCGAGTTCGACCTGCCGCTTCAGCTTTTCGCCGAAATAGGCGCTCTCGGAGCCGCGCCCCATTTCGAGGTCGAGTCCGCCGAGGGCGGCGAGCATGCTGTCGTGCGACGCGCCCCAGTCGGAGACCATGACGCCGTCGAAGCCGAACTCGTCCTTGACGATCTCCTGCTGGACGTGGCGGCACTGCGAAGCGTATTCGCCGTTGATCTTGTTGTAGCTCGACATCATCATCCACGGCTCCGCCTCTTTGGTGACGATTTCGAAGGCGCGCAGGTAGAGTTCGCGGAGGGTGCGCTCGTCGATGTTGGAGCTCCCGGTGGTGCGGCAGATCTCCTGGTTGTTGAGGGCGAGGTGCTTCGGCGCGGCGGCGACGGAGAGGGACTGGCAGCCGCGGATGTAGCCGGTGGCGACCGCGCCCGCGAGGACGGGGTCTTCGCCGTAATATTCGAAATTGCGTCCGTTGAGGGGGGTGCGCATCAGGTTGAAGCCGGGGCCGAGGCTGACCTGGAGTCCGGAAGCGAGGGCTTCGCGCCCGATCACCTCGCCGTACTCGAAGGCGGCTTTCGGGTCGAAGGCGCAGGCAAGGGCCATGCCGCAGGGAAGCGCGGTGGCGGTGCGTCCATCCTCGAAGCGGAACCCCTGCGGACCGTCGGCCATCTCCACCGAACCGATGCCGAGGCGCTCAATATTGCCGACGCACATGGAGCTGTATCCGTGGCAAAGGTGAATTTTCTCGTCAAGGGTCATCTCCGCAAGGAGCTTTTCGATCTTCTTCTCCATAACCGTCCTTCCCGTATCTCTGGATTGTGCATTCTTACAGTATATCACCGCCCCGCCTGAAAAACAATCCCCGTAACTTGCTTTTTTCAATTGCACTCGATGCAATCACAGATTATATTATGAAAAAAAGGAGTCGCCTATGGCCGGCAAAGGGTTTGCCACCGACAATCTGGTTACCATGCGGGATAAGCTGAAGAAATATCAGCAGCCGGCCGAAGCGCGCCCGGAACCGACCGAGCAGGAGGAGGCTCCTGCCGCCTCCCCTCCCCCGCCAGCCGCCGCTCCGGCTTCGGTCACCACCAGCCAGTCGCTGCCGACCATTCCGCGCGCCTCGGCCAACCGGAACGATGAAACCGAGCGCACCCGCCGCGAACTCGAAGGACGGCTCCACCGCGACCTCAACCGGCTGCAATGCGAGCTGGAGACGGAACGAATCCGCCTCGCCGAATTCGAACGCTTTCAGCAGACCCTGGCGACCATCCACCGCGAACTCGAAGCGGTGATCGCCGCCGGGCCGGAGGATCCGTTGTACGCGCAGAAGCTCGACCGGCTCCGCCTGACCTACTACCAGGCGGCCGGACGGGCCCGGGCCTTCGAATCGCAAGCGGCCCCCATCCATCACGCCGACCCCCACGCCACCCATAACCGGAGCATGAAAGAAGCGCTGCCGGTGGCGATCGCCATCCTCCTCGGCAGCGCCATTGTTGCGGGTACGCTGGCGCTTCTCTTCGCGTAACACGGTTTTGGCGGGGTGAAAAAAGTTGAGCCTTCTGTGGCGCGCGGCTCCTAGGGACTATAGGGACTTTAGGGACATTAGGGACCGCGAAGGAGATAAGTAATAGCGCGGTGAGTCTCTAAAGTCTCTAAAGTCTCTCTCTACTTGCCGAGCGAAGCTCCGGCGCTGTTGTAGATGAAACGGTACCAGTCGCTGCCGGTGCTTTTGACCTTGTGATTGTGCTTATTGATCAGGGCGTCCGCGGTGACGGCGGCGGCGTGTCCGTCGAGGAAGGCGACGTTCGCCCGGCCGCCGTGCCGCAGATGAATTCCAACGGAGGTATACCCCGTCAGGTAGGAGTTGATGATATACCCCTGGTCAGTGACAAGAGAATTGGGGGTGGAAGCGTTGTACGCGGCCGAAGCCCAGGTGTCGGCGAGCAGGATGGTCGCCGCGGCGCTGCCGCGCACCACTCCGTAATAATCCTGATTGATGGCTTTTCCCCGCAAGGCCGGCAGCGCATCGGCGGTACCGCTGAGGCCGGCGTTCATACCGTAAATGGAGCGGCCGACGACCAGCCAGGTGGTGGCTTTGTCGTACAAGGGCTGCATACCGGGACAGGCGAACCTTTTGAAGTAGTTGAGGGTATCGATTTCCACCCCGCCGATGCGGGCGCACCAATACATGGGGACTTTGGTGGAGCCTTCCTGATCCTGTGAAAAGGGAGCGGGCAGATAATCGCGGCTGGCGTCCGCATAGATATGTATGCCTTGCCCGTGCTGCCGGAGGCGGGAGAGGCAGCTGACCGCCCGGCCGCGCTCCCGCGCCTTATTGAGCGCGGGCAGCAGAATTGCCGCTAAAATGGCAATGATCGCTATCACAACGAGGAGTTCAATGAGGGTGAAACGGTGGTCGGCGGTCAGGATTTTTTTTCGCATATGATTCTCTCCTGTAGTTAATTATCGGGTAATCCGGTAGAGCATGACGCCGGAGGGGAAGGCCGCGGTATCGGCGGTGAAACGCAGCACGCCCTCCAGGAATTCACTCGCAACAGCGCCGCAGGGTTCGCCGCTGAATTTCAGGGCTTCGACCCGCGGGACGCCCTCCCCTTCCAGCTTCAGCCGGATCGCGACCTTTTCGCGGCGCACCAGCCGGCCGCCTTTGCCGTAGTTCTCCTGGCGGCGCAACGAAGCGTCGGCAAAACGCACTCCCTCGCTGAACACTCCGGGGAGGTGCATGAACAGCAATTCGCGGCTTTCACCGACCGGTTTGCCGTCGAAGCTGGAGACCGCCGCCGTCTGCGGCGAAACCGCGCCGCTGACGGAGAGCCGTCCCGCCGCCGCCGCACCTTTCGCCAGAGTGACGCTCTCGGTCATGGGCGTTTCAATCGTCAGGGTTTTCGCCGCCGCGTCGAGGGTAAAGCCGCCGTTCGCGGCGACCGCGGTCTGACCGGTATACGGGGTCAAGCCGCCGGTGGGAGCGCCGACCGAGGAGCCGATCCGGGCAGAGAGGACCAGCGATTGAAATGCCTGCGGATACTCCAACGGCAAATTGCGCCGCCAGAAATCTTCCGGAACCGGGTAGACTACGGCCTCTTTCGCCGGGGCGAGGTCTCCGCGCCGGAAAAGCAGCATCATCAGTTTGTCGGAGAGCAGCGCCAGCGGATCGGCCCAGGCGTCAAAGACGGTGATCGGCGCCGGTTTCTCCCAGCCGGCGGGATGCCAGTTGGCGTGGTTGAAACGCCACAGCCCATCCCAATCCTGAAGAGCGGCGATACCGCCGAAAAGGGGCCCGGCTTCCGACCGGTAACGGTTGGGGGAGCAATAGTTGAATTCGGTGAGCGTGAAGGGCTTGCCGAAAATACGGGTCGCCGCGATATCCAAAGGAGCCGGCAGCTTCCCCCTCTCGACCTGGTCGATGACCGAGGTCTGGGTGAAGGACATCGGCAGCTTCCAGGCCCGGAGCGGAAAATCCGGGTGGTCCATATAGGTGTGGTTGTCGGCGAAGTCGAACCTGGCCCGGTCGAGGGTAAGCGGCGCCAGGTCGTTCTGGTTGGCGTCGGTGAGCAGCAGCTGCAGTTTCAATTCGTCGCGGATAAAGGCGGTCAGCTCTTTTCGCGACTCCGCCTGGAGCGCGAAGAGGAACTCCTGATAGTGGCGGTTCTTCCACTCTGCCGCGCCCGGCGTTTTGCCGGGATGATTCCGGTTCATCCAACCGGGAAACTGTTTCGCGTAAATGGGGTTGTATTTCGCATTGTGCCGCATGCGGTGGTAGACGTTGTTCTCATTGACCAGCGTGGCGAAAACCAGCGCGGGGTCTTCACCCCAGGTTAGACCGGTATAGGGGTTGCGGTGGTTCATCCAGATGGAGACAAAGCACTTCCAGTTCTCCCGGGCGGCGGCGGAGACCGGCAGCAGGATCTTCATATCGTTGTTGTCCGAGGGGGGCAGCCACTCCGGGACATTGTCCTTTTCGGTCAAAGGACGGCTGCAATAGAGATCGGTGACCACATAAATGCCGCGCTTTTTCAATTCGGCAAAGAAATAATCGAGTTTATCCATCGCCTCCGGGTTCAGCTCCAGAGGATGCGAACCCGGCTTCACCATATGCCGGTCGTGGTGGTGGATGCGGACGGAGTTGTAGCCGAGCCGGGCCAGCGATTCAGCCATCGCCTCCGCCTCACGGTGATTCGGGAAACAGGAGTAATCGCAGAAATTGGTGCCGACAAAGCGGATGCGCTTTTCGGGAGCGGCGGCGAAGCTGAAGTGTCCCTCGGGGGTGACGATCACCCGGCCGAACCGGCCCGCCGGAGCCTCGAGCTGATTCGAGAAATCCAGCAGCGACCCCGCCCGGATCAGACCCGGCGGGTCAAGGGGAGCATACTCGCGCCCCGCTTGCAGCACGTACGGCCTCGCCGCCAATGCGCGGAGGCCGAGCGGACGGTCCCCGACCGTCACGCCGATGATCAGCCACTGCGAACCGGGGTTCACCTGTTCGAAAGCGATTCCGGCCGGATCGTCGCGGCGCAGCGGGAACTGCGAAGCGTAGAGCCCAACCGCCGCCGCCGCAATCTCCCCCTGCCAGGCGAGCAAGCCGTTGGGAAGGTCGCCGGGGGAATGCCAGTTGCCGATATCCCGGGCGTGTTCGACCGGAATGGTCTCCCGGCTGCCGTCACGGTAGGAGACGACAAGGTTGCCGTGAAGTCCCGGCTGGTGCCAGGCGCTGGCGTGCAAAAGGAAAAGCTGCCCGCCGCGAACGGCGGCGGGAACCTCCACCGCCGCCTGTCGGGGGAATCCCCTCCCAAGCACGATGGCGGATTTTCCTTCGTTCCGGACAGGATCAAGCACGTCGAATTTCAGGTCGCCGACCGCAAGAGGACCCGGCTTCATCATCCGCAAGTCGTTGGTCGGCCCTTGATCGGTCCAGCCGCCCTTGCCGTCGCCCGCGACTTCGTCGGCGAAGCCCATATTGGCGGCCGGAGCGATGGAGACCACAGCGGCGGCGAGCGGCTTTCGCTGCAAGGTGAAAGCGAGCTCCGCCTCGCGCACTGGCTGCAGCTTCTCCGAAAGCGGCCGGAAGATCAGCCAGACGGTGAAGAACTCCTGCCCGACGCGGCGTTCATCGGCCACGCGGACCAGAAGATCGCCGGTAAAGAGGAGTTCGCTGCCGCCCGGCAAAGCGACGGCGAGGCTCTGACAAGACGTTTGCGCCAGCGCCGGAACAGCCTTGGCGTACACCTCGGGGAGCATGGTCCTCTTCCCGTCGAGATGCAAGTAGGGCGTCGCCGCAGGCAGCTGAAATTGCAG
>JAVBRV010000383.1:0-6245 GCA_031547585.1 Victivallaceae bacterium | reverse complement strand
AGAGGAAAATGAAGGAATTTGCCATCCGGCTGAAAGGTCTTCCGCGCCAGCTCTCTTTTGTGCCGCCCGTCCGCACGATCGCCTATAGCGATTCACTAGAGGCGCAGCAGGAGCAGGTGGTGGATGGGGTGCAATTCTGTTTTCGATTTCATGCCGCCGACCGGGGGAAGATTCTCTTCGAGCGGGACGGCATCGCCCAGGAGGGCGGCTTCCCCCAGCTGCTCATCAAGCGGCCCGGCGAGTTCTACCGCATCGAGGATGTCGTGCGGATGTGCGTCTTCTATTTCACCTATGAGAATGAGGTGCTGTCCTTCCTTCGCGAGCATGGCCTGCCGGACGACCTGATTTGCGCCGAGCTCGATATTTCCAGCCGGATGAGCGCCGCTTTTCGCGATATCTGCGACCTTCTCGAGCACTCCGGGGAATTCGGCGTCGCCGACCGGGTGGACCTTCTGGCCCTGCAATTGGCGGAAGAGGCGCTGTTGGCGATTGAAGAGCGCCGCTCGCCCCTCTCCCCGCCGGAGGAGCGCATTGCCCGGATCATCTCCCACCTGCGGCTGCATTTCGCCGCTGATATTGACTTTGGGGAGTTGGCGAAAAAGCACGGATTCTCCTTGCGCAATTTCTTTCGCCACTGGAATCTGAGTCAGGATAAGACGCCGGCGCAATATGTTCTCGAGCTGCGCATGGAGGAGGCGAAACGGCTGCTTGCCTCCAGTCGCCGCGGCATCGGCGAGATTGCCTTTGCGCTCGGTTTCCGCAGCGAATCCTACTTCTGCCACGCTTTCCGGCGCTGGACGGGCACTACGCCCGCCCGTTACCGCGCCGCTCAGGGCATGTAGACGCCGCCGTTGATGTTGACGATTTCGCCCGTGACATAGGGGTTGGCGATGACGAAGCGGACCGCTTCGGCGATCTCCTCCGGCGTAGCGCCGCGCCCGGCGGGAATCCGCGCGAACTTCCCGGCCAGCTCCTCCGGGGTCAGCCGCCGGTGCATCTCTTCTGAGAGGATGAGCCCGGGGGCGACGGTGTTGACGGTGACCCCCCAGGGAGCGCCTATCCCGGCGAGGGAACGGGTCAGGCTGTGGAGCGCCGCCTTGCTCATCGCGTACTCCAGCATCCGCCGGTCGGCGGAGCGGTAGGCCCAGATTGAAGAAAGATTGACGATCCGCCCCCCGCCGCGTTGCCGCATCTGCTCCATGGCGGCGAAGCCGGCGAGGTAAGGACCCTTTACGTTGACCCCGATCACCCGGTCGAACCATTCGCCGTCGCCGGTCGAGGCATTGCGGGCGTAGGGGTCGACGCGGGCGTTGTTGATGAGGATGTCGAGACCGCCCGTCTCTTCCTCCAGCTCCCGGAACGCCTTCGTCACCGCTTCCTCGCTGGAGACGTCGAATACTTTCACCGTCGCGCCGATCTCGGCGGCGATGGCCCCGGCCCGTTCCGCGCTTCGCGAACAGGTGATGACGACATGCGCCCCGTCAGCGGCAAAGACCCTTGCAAGCGTCTCGCCGAGCCCTTGCGAGCCGCCGGTGATCAGCAGGTTTTTCCCTTTGATTTCCATCGGTTTATCACCAGTCGCTGACCGCGCCGTCTTCACGGAAGAGGCGGGGAATCTTGGTATTGACGCGCGGATACCGGGCGCAGAGCTCTTCATCGAGTTCGATGCCCCAGCCGGGCTTGTCGTTGAGCTCGATGAAGCCGTCTTTGACCACCAGGGGTTCGGTGATGACCTCGTTGCGCCAGTCGTTGAGGAAGAGGCGCTCCTGGATGAGGAAGTTCGGGGCCACCGCGTCGAGGTGCGCCGACATCACCGTCAGCACCGGACTCATCGGCCCGTGCGGCGCAAGGAAGCCCGAGAAGGCGTCCGCCAGCACGGCGATCTTGTAGCCTTCGAGGAAGCCGTTGCAGTGGGCGAGATCCGGCTGGGCGATCCGCGCCGCGCCGGTTTCGAAGAGGCGGCGGAACTCCCAGCGCGACTCCAGCCGCTCCCCCGCCGCAATCGGAATGCGGACGGCGTCGGCGACCCGCGCCATGGCCTTCTCGTCGAGCTGGCTGACCGGCTCCTCATAGAAGTAGAGGTTGTACGGCTCCAGCGCCCGCCCGATGGCGATGGCGGAATCGGCGTCGTAGCGGCCGTGACCGTCGAACATCAGGAGCCCTTCCGGCCCGATCTTTTCGCGGATCGTCTCGGCCGAGCGGGCGATGATATGAGTCACCTTCGGGTCATAGACCGGCCAGGAGGGGAGGGCGACGCTGAACTTGAAGGCGGAGTATCCCGCCGCCATCGCTTCATCCAGCCGGTCGCGGAGGATGGCAGGGTCGGTTGCTCCTCCGCTCCAGCCGTTTACGTACACCCGGATCTTCGTCCGGTAGGCTCCGCCGAAGAGGCGATAGACGGGGACGCCGAGCGATTTGCCGAGGATGTCCCAGAGCGCCAGTTCGACCCCGGCCACCGCCGAGCCCTTGACCACGCCGCCCCGCCAGAACTTCTGCCGGGTCATGACTTGAACGAGGTATTCGATGCGGGTGGGGTCCTCGCCGATCAGGAGGTGCTCCATTTCGCTGAGGAGGCTGATGACGGTGTCGGTGTAGCCGCCCAGCGAGGCTTCGCCGAGTCCGGTAATGCCTTCGTCGGTATGGACTTTGACGAAGAGGTAGTTCTTGTCGGAGAGCTTGCCGTTCCCCGGCGTCGGCGCACCGACGACCATCGGTTTAATTGCCGTAATCGTCATCGCAGAGCCTTTTTAAAGAGGCGGGCGGATTCCCGCAGTTCATCGGCGGTCATGCCGGGGCGGAAGAGGCCGATGCCGACCCCCACGCCGTCGGCGGTCCGGAGGTAAAGGGCGGCGTTGGCGGCGTCGATGCCGCCCACCGCGAAGACCGGCAAGGGGAGAACCGACTTCAGCACCGCGACCTCGCGCGGCGACTCGCAGGGGAAGAGCTTCAAGAGGTGGGCTCCGGCGTCGATCGCCTCGAAAGCCTCGGTGGGGGTGCGGAACCCGGGGAAGGAGAGGAGCCCCAGCTCGACCGTTCTCCGGATCACCGCCGGGCGGACGTTGGGGGAGATGATGTATTCGCCCCCCGCCTCGGCGACGGCTTCCGCCTGTTCGGGGGTCAGCACGGTCCCGGCGCCGATATGGACGGCGGTTCCTTGGAAACGGCGCGCGAGTTCGCCGATCATATCGAGCGCCCCCGGCGTGTTCAGAGGGACTTCCAGAAAATGGAAGCCCGCTTCCGCCAGTATTTCGGCGTAGGAGAGGGCTTCTTCCGGTTTCAGACCGCGCAGAATGGCGACGACTCGCTCTTCCCGCAGCGGGGATATCAATGGATGCGTCATATTTCACTACCCGGGTTTGGAATTTGAAGGTAAAGAAATATACCGCCTTACCCCGGGAAGTGCTGTCGATTTACCGCCAATCTTTTGTCGATTTTATGCCATGAGATATAATCTTTCGTTGGCCTTCTGCCGGACCTGGAGGGGGAGGCGCCCGGGGATAATGATGGTAACTTCTTCATCTTGAATAGAATAGTAGTACCATGGAGTGTTTTTGGAGTTGGTGAGGAAGCGGCCGGAACCGGTGATGCGGGCGACCTCCCGGCCGTTCAGGGAGAGAGTGGAGACGCCGTCCCGACGCGACGCGGTTGCGGTCCCCCGCTTTTGGAAGAGTTCCAGCGTGAAGTCCGCGTCTCCCCCGGTGCATCCCCAGAAAAGCCCATCCAATTGCTGCACGACGCCCTGCTGCCGGGAGACGAAATCCAATACGCAGCACATCGCGGGGGAATATTCCGACGCGCCCGAGGTGAATTCGCCGGTGAAGGGGTCGAGCTGCTGGGCAAAGCCATCCGCTTTCATGAGAGCCTCCAAATACTTATCCATCAGGTGATTCAATTCGGAATACCTGCCGTAGTATTCCAGCCAGCGGGGAGCGCGCAGGGCCAGCAACATCTGACCGGGACCGCCCCAGCAATTGACGGTGGGCGGATAGAGGAAGGCCGGGTCGTTGGCGGCGATCGACGGCAGGGGGAAGGGCGTCCAGAAAGCCTCGGGGTTGGTGACCCAGCGGGTGAAGATTCGCTCAAACAGCGAATGGTCGACCATCCACTCCATCAGTACCCGGAGCCCGGCGTCGCCGACGATCTTCACCAGTTTGCCGTTACTGTCCCGGTCGAAGAAGAATTCCATTTCCGGGTCGAAGCAGTACGTAAGAAGCGCCTGCTGGCTGGTATCGGCCGCCTGCCGCCAGCGCCGTTCGTCGCTCTTCAGGCCGAGGGCGGCGGCAATATTCGCCAGCGCGAAACGTCCGGCGCAGCGGGTCGCCGTCAGGTCGGGGGCGATCCGGGGCATGCCGGGATCGCCCGGGCAGCGTTTGGCATCCTCGCCGGGGCAGGCGTGGCTGATGCCGGTGAACCGGCTGCTGTTGTCATGGCCGGTGTCGAATGCGCAGAATGCCTCGCAGACGCCGAGCTGCCGCGAATCGCGATAGCGACCGAGCCAGGCGTCCCAGCGGCTCCAGGCGTCATACGTTTCTCGCAGCAGCGCCTCGTCGCCGGTCAGCATGGCCAGTTCATAGGCGGTTTCCGCGATCGAGGTCACCTGTTGAATCTGGCCGCTGCCGGCCTTGTTGAACCAGATATAGGGCGGAATCTGCCCATCCGGGAACTGCTCCCGGAAAAACGCCGTGTGATTGAGCCGGGCCACCGCCGGATTGATGGGGGCGTAGACCAGTCCTTCGAGGGGAGCGCACTCCATCCAGATGCCCGGATACGGCCCCCCTTCGATCAGGACCGGTTCCGTGGAGCCGTGGACCGGGCGGCAGTTGGCCGCGAGTCCGGCAAGAGCATTGTTCCAAAGGGTTTGCAGGGCGGGGTTATGGCTGGTGAAAGTGATCATGGTTCCTCTGCCGGGTAAAATTATGGTATACCGCTATAAATGTACAGCGATTCGCCCGTTTTGCAAATGCGGTTCGTGCTGTATCTTTGCAGTATAATTGCGGAAAAGTGAATTGCTGATGGCGTTCTTCAGCGGTATACTATAACCAAAGCAAGGAGGATATGCCGATGATTACCGTTACCCGTGAAATTCTCGTCAAGTACGAAGCCGACGTCTGTGTCGCGGGGGCCGGTCCGGCCGGGATTGCCGCCGCCGTTACCGCCGCCCGCCGGGGGAAGCGGGTTCTGCTGCTCGAAAGCTCCCAGGTTCCCGGCGGACTCAGTACTGCCGGGTTGATTCCGGTCTTTATGACGCTCAGCGATGGGGTCAACTTCCTCCCCGCCGGGTTCGGTGCGGAAGTGATTGAACGCCTGAAAGGCCGTTCGGCACGGCGCGGCTTCGAATACGGCGCCGCCATCAACGCCGAGCACCTGAAACTGGTTTATGAGGAGCTGCTTACCGAGTCCGGCGTCGAGGTGCTGTACGGTGTGCGCCTCGTCGACGCGGTTACAGGGGAGGGGAGAATCGAAGCGGTGATCTGCCACGCCGTTTCCGGCAGCTTCGCCGTCAAAGCCCCGGTCTACGTCGACGCCACCGGCGACGGCGCGCTGGCCGTCCTCGCCGGAGCCGCCTTCGACCTCGGCGACGAAAGAGGCGAAACCATGCCCGTCACTCTCTGCTCCCTCTGGACGGGCTTTGACTGGGAGGCGTACCGCTCCGGCAAAGCCTTCAGTCACAATGATGAATATATGCTTGCAAAGCTTGAGGCGGCGTTCGCCGACGGTTTGCTGCCGGAGGAGGACTATCACCATACCGGTATCTTCCGCGTCTCCCGCGTCGCCGCCGCCGGGAACGTCGGGCATGTCTTCGGCGTCGACCCCCTGGATGAAGGTTCGCTGAGCCAGGCTTTGATTGAAGGCCGCCGTCTGCTGGCCCGGTATGAAGAGTTCTACCGCACCCGCATCGACGGCTTCGCCGGGGCGGAGGTAATCCATTCCGCCTCAATGCTCGGTGTGCGCGAGTCGCGCCGGATTCGCGGCGACTACACTCTCACCCGGCAGGACTACGAGGCCCGGCGCGACTTTCCCGACGAGATCGGCCGCTATAACTTCCCGGCGGACATTCACCCGGCGCGTCCGGGAAGGGAGGAACTGCTTCAGCACAAACAGCTTTTCTCCTCCAGCCGCTACGGCAAGGGCGAGAGCTATGGCATCCCTTACCGGATTCTTCTGCCGCAGGGGGTGGAGAACCTTCTCGTCGCCGGGCGCTGCGTCAGCTGCGACCGTCCGATGATGGCTTCCTTGCGGGTGAT
>JAVBRV010000286.1:0-11083 GCA_031547585.1 Victivallaceae bacterium | reverse complement strand
GAAGAAAAATATTCGAAAAAAAATGTTTTCACCCCTTGCTTTTTGAGGCGGTATGAGTCATAATATATAGCATGGTGTTTTGAGCTGTTCTTAAAATGGGATGACGATATGAAGCGGGCTGCGAATCTGGTGATGCGCGATATCGAAAAGGTGCGTCATTATGTGATGGGGGTGATTTACCACAGCGAAGGGCGGCAGGAGAAGCTGCCGTCGCTGCGGGAGCTCTCCGCGCAGTTCGACCTGGCGGTTTCGACGGTCAAGGTCGCGTTCGACCGAATGGAGAAAGAGGGGTACATCACCTCTCGTCACGGCGTCGGCAGCTTTACCAACCCCCGAAAATTCTTCTTCCCCCGCCAGCGGACCCTGCCGCTGATCGGTGTCAAAATGGGGCGCGGGGACGATTTTTACTACACGGTGCAGGGGCTGAAGGCACTCGCCGAATTCACCGCGCAGTGTGCGCTTTTTCCCTGCAACGTCCGGCTGCTGACGGCGGGGTGCACGGCGGCGGAGGAGTTTGAGATCGAATTGCGTAATTCGCATATCGACGTCCTGCTTACCTGGCAGGTCGACCCGAAGCTGGTGGCGGCGGGCGCGAAACTGTTCCCGACCGCCAATATCGGCTGCCTGTGTAAGGGGGTTCCCACGGTGACCTTCCGTGAGGATGCCGCCGCGCGGGAGCTGGCGGATGAATTATGCCGCGATTTCGCAAAGCCCGCCGTCCTGCAGCTGGACGACCACCCGACCGTGCATGGATTCGGTGAGGCGCTGCACCGCGACGCGCGTTTGCGCCACGCCAGGAAATGCCGGGAGAAGAACCCGCCGCCGGAGTGGTTGGAGAAACAACTCCTTTCCGGCAAATACGATTGCGTCATCATCTCCCCGCCGGGCGCGGAACAGGCTCGCGAGCTCCTCGACCGGGGCGGGCGGCGGGACGCGCGGCTGGTTCTGCTCGGCGACGGATTTTACCCCGACACGCCCTCTTGCAGCTATCTCGCGCCTCCCCGCCATGAAGAGGTCGCGACGGCGCTTGCCTGGCTGCGGAAGATGCTTCGGGGGGAGTCCGTCGGAACGCCCGAGCATGTCATCGAGTTTCAATTGCTCCGGCACCAAAGACAGGAATCACCCCTTAACTAAGGAGAAAAATATGAAATCAAATCGTTTTACGCTGATCGAGCTCTTGGTGGTAATCGCGATTATCGCGATTCTCGCCGCCATTCTGCTGCCGGCGCTCAATAAGACGCGGGAGAAGGCACGCGCCCTCAAATGCGTCAATAATCTCAAGCAGGTGGGGCAGGTCATCACCTTTTACCGGAACGACAATGGGGATATGTTCGGATGCGCCGTACAGTATTCCACCCCTCCCGGAAACGCCACCACCTGGCCGGCTGGATTGGCGTCGCATGGCTATTTGCCCGCAGTCGCGCAGCAAAGGAGTTCATTCGTGTATTGCCCGAACCTGGAGCTGCCCACTGCTAATTGGGAGTGGACTTATTCGTACGGCGTGGTCACGCTTGGATGGGGGGGTGTATGTCGCACTTTGCCGGCCCCGACCGCGGTCAACAGGGTCGCTCCGCTCAATGACTGGGCCAGTCCGATCGACTTCAAGAAAATCAAGAATGCCAGCGCGTTCATCGTCGGCGGCGATACGATCCGTTACAGCTCGAGTGTGGATTGCGGCTACGCCTACCTCGTGAATATCGGTTTATCCCACAGCGGGCGCGGTAATCTTCTTTTCGCGGATTCCCATGTCACGGGCCACACTGCGAAAGAGTATGGCAGAATGATGTCGGAAACGTTTGCGCAGTATGGCGACACGGCAAATTATCAGGGTGCACGCTATGTACTTCCCGGCTCGAGTGGGCTGGAGGTGACGATTCCGTAGGCAGTTATGAAATTCAGTGACCCCCAATAAAGAGACAGAAATGAGATACTTGATATTGTCGCTGTTGCTGACGATTGTCGGCCAGTGTGGCAGCGCTTCCATGGTCGATCGGCTGCAAGTGAAGCTCGATCAGCTGCCGAAACGGGATTTTGCCCGGATTGAAAAGACCGATTTCGGCGACGCGCTGGTCGTGACCGTCCCCGAAGAGCAGAAGCAGGGCACCCACTGGGTTACGATGAAAGAATTGGACCTGAAACCGTTCCGGGGCAAGAAGCTGCTGTTCACCGTCTTCGCCAAAGGGGAAAATATCTCGAAAGCCCCGCAATACTATCTCGGTTTGAAATATATGTTCATCGTTAAGTCGGAAACCGGCGTCATGCATCCGGGGGCGCTGACGCTCCATGGGTCGTTCGACTGGACGAAACTGAGCTTTGAAGTTCAGGTTCCGCAGAATGCCGTCTCCGGCGAGCTCGTCGCCGGTTTGCAGGAATCCTCCGGCAAGGTCTCCTTCCGCAATTTTCAGATCAGCCAGGGCGGCTTCCTAAAGCCGCCGGCGGAATTGCCCGCCGGTTTCAAATGCGAATATACGCCGGAATTCCTCGCCCGCCCCGTCACCCGCGGCGTCATGAGCCCCGGAGCGCTGAAAATGACCGAGCAGGATGTCGACGACCTCGGCTCCTGGGGCGCGACCAATATCCGCTGGCAGTTGGGGTGCACCAATGAACAGGCGGTCGACCTCGATACCTACAACGGCCTGATCGACCGCCAGCTGGACCACCTGGAGAAGCTGCTGCCCGCCTTCACGCGGAACGGAATCAACGTCATCCTCGATATGCACCAGCTGCCGGGCGGACGCCTCGCCTTCGCCGGTCCCCTCGGCACCGCCGGTGAGGAGGCGGTCGCCGCATACGGCAACGCCGCCGCCAACCGGGCGCTCGGTGTGGAAAAATATTACCGGGCCTATCTCGCCACCTGGCAAAAGATCGCCCGCCGCTTCAAGCCGTATCCGATCGTGATGGGGTACGACCTCTTCAACGAGCCGGTGCAGAGCTGCGAAATGCCGCACGACTATCTTTCGATTCAGTACGACGCGGCCAAAGCGATCCGCGAAATCGATTCGGAACGCACGATCTACATCAGCCCGAACAACTGGGGCGGTCCGGAGGGCTTCGCCGCTCTGACGCCGCTGCCGCTGAAAAACCTCGTTTACCAGACGCATTTCTACAGTCCGGGCACCTACACCCACCAGGGGATATTCAAAAACGCGAAAATGGGCACCCGTTACCCCGGTGAGATCGACGGCGTCCAGGTTGACAAGAGAATGCTGAAGAAATATCTGGAGCCGGTGGTTGCGTTCCAGAAGAGATACGGGGCAAAGATCTATTGCGGCGAGTTTTCCGTCGCCCGCTACGCTCCCGGCGGCGCTCAATATCTCAAAGATGTGATCTCGATTCTGGAGGAATACGGCTGGGATTGGAGCTATCACGCCTTCCGCGAATCCCACTACTGGAGCGTCGAACACGCCGGTCCCGACGGAGCCAACCCCATCCCCGCCGAAAATACCGATCGCAAACGCGTCCTGCTGGATGCTTTCAAAAAGAATAAGGAGAACAAATGAAGCGGTTGAATTTAAAATGCCTGCTTATTGCCGGTGTCGCCCTGATGGCGGCAATTGTTTTCGCGGAAACTCCGAATCTGCGGGTCGGCATCGTCAGCGATACCCAGAGTTATCCGGGGCGCGACACCTGGGGGCAGAAGAATCTTCGCGACGCGCTTACATTCCTGAAAAACAAAAACATCGATGTCCTGCTATACGCGGGGGATATCGCCAATGACGGCCATTTTGTTGTATATCGCTAGTATAATGAGAAGATGGATTAAGTCTTCGGAAAAAGAAAGCCGGAGACCGTGATTATCTTGTGGAATCATGATTTCTGGGTGAACAACAAACATAACACTCCTCGCGAAGAGGGGATTGCGATCTTCAAGGAAGGAATGAAGCAGGATTCCATCAACACGCACAAGGTCGTGAAAGGCTATGATTTCATCGGCCTGGGGGCAGAAAACACCTATTTGAGCGGCTGGAACAAAATATATGGCGAAGCTTCCCGGCAGTTCATTCGCGAGGAGATGGCATCCGCGCTGAAACGGGCGCCGGATAAGCCGGTTTTTGTGGTCACGCACGAACATGCGAAGGGAACGGTTTACGGCTCGGAGGGGCATCCCGTGATCACGGAAATGCTGACGCCGTATCCCAACGTGGTGCATTTTTCCGGCCATTCGCACTTCCCGCTTGAAGATGAACGGTCGATCCATCAAAGGGATTTCACGGCGCTCGAAACCTCCAGCCTCAATTACTGCGATCTGGGAGCGGGGCGGGAAAATGCCCCCAGGCCCCCCGAGGGGCGCAGCTGCGTACAGTTCATCTATATGGAAGTATTCGATAATCGGATCGACTTTCACCGGATGAATCTCCAGCCTGGAATCCGTGAAATCAAACCCGGGAAATTGTGGAGCGTTCCCTTGCCGCTGGTCAAAGAGTCTTTCCTCTATACGGACAAGCGGGCTGATGACCGCCGGGCCCCGGTGTTCGCCGCGGGCGCCGGGATTGAGGCTGCCCCCGACAAGGCTCCGTTCACCGGCGTCAAGCTGAAATTCGACGCGGCGAAGCACGATGACTTCGTGTTCGACTATGTGATCGATGTACAGGAGCGTCAGCCGGACGGCTCCTGGGGGGAAGCTTCGCGCCTGCGGTACTTCTCCGACTTTTACCGCGGGTTGGGCCGGATGGCCGCGCGGCCGGAGCTGGTCATCAATGCGAAGCACTTCAATGGGAACTCCGAATACCGGATTACCGTGAGCGCCGCGGAATCATTCGGGAAGACCGGCAATTCGCTCGTCACGACCGTCAAGACGCCGGAACGCGCTCCGGTTCAGGAAAAGAAATAACCGGCACTTCACCCGTTCATAAGCAAAGACGGCATCGGCACTTCCCAGTAGGAAGATGCGTTCGCCGTCTTTCTTCGTTGAGTTACGGAAAGCTCCGGCGAAATGAATTCGGGCGGAGTCAGGGGGATGACGCTTTTGTCGTTCGGAACTCTCCCGGCGCCAGGCCGGTTTCGCGCCGGAATACTTTATAGAAGTTGCTGCGGTCCGAAAAACCGCACCGGCGGCAAATGGCTTCGACCGGAAGATTCGAACCGGCGAGGAGTTTTTTCGCCTCTTCAATGCGGATGGCCAGCAACCTCTCCTGAAGGGAGGTCCCCGTCGCCCGACGGTAAAAGTTGGAGAGATACCGCGGTGAAATCCCCGCCTCGCGCGCGATGGCTTCACTCCGGAACGGTTCGCCGAAGTGTTCCCGCAGGTAATTGTCGATGCCGGTCACCGCTTTCTGCCGCCGGCGGCGGTGAAAAAAACGCACGCCGAGCCGCGAGAATTCCACCAGCAGCTTCAGCAGCATGAAGCGGAGCATTTCACCGGTGTTGGCGTCGCCGTGGTTGTATTCGCGATACATCTGCCGGATGTCCTGAAAGATCTGCCGGTTGGAGTCAATGAGGTGGAGCTGTTCATGGTTGATCGAGCGTTCCGGCCGGAATTCAGGGTGAAAGATGGAGAAGAAGTTGCTGTTGTTGTAGAGCCGCGCCAGATCGCCCTCCACCGCACCGAGGAGGAAGAGCACGTGAAAGAGATCGATGGGGCCGTCCGGCACGAGATTCGTCTGATCGTCCGGATGCAGCAGGCAGACGAAACCGGGCTGAAAGGGATATTCCCGGTGGTTGATCCGTAAGATACCCGTCCCTTCGGCGACATAGAGAATCTCCCAGAATTGCCGCTGTTTTATCGTCTCCGGCGGATAAAAAGTTTCCGGCTCGCGTCTGTAGTGTAGAACTACGACCGGCAATTCGTCCTGGAAGAATTCCGAGCGCAGAAAAATTTTATTTTCCGGTTTTGTCATGCTATATCATACTCCGTTGCTGTGGAAGTATCAATCTCGAAACGTGTGGTGATTTTGTTTATTTTTCAAAAATATTCGATATAACTATTATTTCACTACAGGAAACGGCTCTTTTCATCCTATATTATCAAGTATCGGGACAATAAAAGTAAAAAGAGGATAACGTTGCCATGCAATTCCGGAGAAATGAAAATCGCGTGATTGAAAACCGGGAGACTCCGGTTTGCGGAGAGTATGAGGTGATTGTGGTCGGCGGCGGCCCGGCGGGAATCGGCGCTTCGCTGGCGGCGGCGAGAAACGGGATGCGCACCTTGCTGATCGAGAGCAACGGATTCCTCGGCGGAACCATGACTGCCGCTTCCGTATCCATGATGATGTACGGCGAGCGCATATGCGGCAGAAACAATGATATCGGCAAGGAAATCGAGGCCGGGATCATGAAAAATCCCAACGGGCGGGGAGGCTGGCGGAACATCCTCGTCGACTGCGAAGCGCTGAAGCTGCTGCTCGACCGGATGATGGAGGAGAGCGGCGTCGAATTATTGTATCACACCAGTTGCGTGGATACGCTGGTGGAGGGGACGGCGGTCAAAGGCGTGATGGTGGAGAATAAATCAGGACGGGGCGCTTATCTGGCGAAGGTGGTCATCGATTGTACCGGCGACGGGGACGTCGCCGCGCGCGCCGGCGCCGCCTTCGAACTGGGGCGGAATTCCGATGGATTGATGCAACCGATGACCATGATGTTCAAACTGGGGCATATCGATTTTTGGCAGACCCGTGACGACGAGTTGTACGGAATGATTTCGGAGGCCTCCGCGCGAACCGGCATTCCTTTTACCGCGAACTTCGTGCATCCGTATATTTTGATGCTGCCCGGCGGCGACAAAGCGGTCTGCCAGATGACGCACATCCGCCGCAAAAGCGCGGTGGACGCGCGGGATTTGACGGCGGCCGAAATCGAAGGGCGCAAGCTGGTCGACGAAGCCTACCGCTTTTTCGCCGGGGCGATGCCGGAATTCGCCGGAGCGACGCTCGAACAGACCGGTCCCCGGATCGGAATTCGGGAGTCGCGCCGGATTATCGGCGAATACTACCTGACGGCGGAGGACCTCCTGGCGGGCCGACAGTTCGAAGACGGCGTGGTCAACGTCGGCTGCCGGATGGACATCCACGAACCGGACGGTTTGAAAATGGTCTGTACGGATGTGAAACCCTATCTGATTCCTTATCGTTGCCTGGTGCCGAAGGGGATCGACAATCTGTTGGTCGCGGGGCGTTGCATTTCGGGTTCGCACGAAGCCATGGCGTCGTACCGCATGGGGGGATTTTGCCTGGCGATGGGGGAGGTTGCGGGCTGCGCGGCAAGTTTCTGCCTCAAAAACGGAACGTCCGTTCGGAATTGTAATGTCGCGCAGTTGCTGGAAGAGTTGAAAAAATAATCAAATCAGGGAGATTGTGCCATGGAAAGGAAATTTACCCTCATTGAACTCCTCGTCGTAATAGCGATCATCGCGATTCTCGCGGCGATATTGTTGCCGGCGCTGAACCAGGCGCGCGCCCGCGGACAAGCGACGAAATGTACTTCGAATCTCAAGAATCTCGGCAACGCGGCGCAGTTCTACAGCGACGCCGCCCGTGGGATGCTGCCGCCGATCCGTCGTTCCGACGCGTGGACGAATCTCTGGTATACCGATGAGCAAAACATCGATTACATCCGCTACCTGATCGGTGACCGAAGCATCCCCGGCTGGCTCATGTGGGTGCCGGAGCGATACCTCTGTCCGATGGTCGGCAGTTACGCCAATAAGAAGATCGATACCCACGATGGGTATTACGGTTGGGTACGGCTCAGCTTTTACGGGATGAACACTACGGATCCGTTGGAGCTCCCCGGATTCCTCGGGCACGTAATGACTCGCGTCGTCAGTCCCTCATCCAAGTTGTTTCACCTTGAAACCAACAATCCCGGCGCGGCTGCAGACGGAAATGAAGGCCAGTGGGCTGTTACGCGCGTCGACGCCGCTCTCAGCCCTACCGCCAAGCAGGTGACCTACGCCCATGGCGGCCGGGCCAATGTTCTTTTCTTTGACGGCCGCGTGACCGGGGTAGATTATCAGACCCTTTACGGAACTTACCATATCAATAAGAATTGGGAGCCCTACGCCAAATGAAACGCCTGATCCTTCTCTTTGCTTTTTCCGCCCTGGCCCTGACTGCCGGGCAGGTCTGGAAGTATGATTCCGATCGGGATCTCATGGGCGATCGGCTCCTGTTCTGGGGAACCTCCGGCAATGCCTTCGAGCATCGAATTTCCAAGACGGTGAAGACTCCCGCCGGAAAAAATACGCTGGAACTTACCATGAAGGAGATGGCGCCGGGAGCCGTCGCTTACGCAAAACAGGTCAACTACCTGTATAAAGAGGCGGCAAAACCGGGAACCCGCTTCCGATTGACCTTCTTCTATCGCGGCACGGTTCCGGGCGAGATCGACATTACGGCCGCCCAAGCGTCGGCTCCCTTCAAATCGCTGGACAAGAGGGCGGGGAAAACCCTGACGGTCACCACCGAATGGCAGGAGGCGACGCTTGAATTTGTCACGGCGGAAGCCTTTGAGCCGCCCTTGGCCATGCCGCGGCTGATGCCGGGGAAATATCCGGTGGGGGAGACGCTTTACATTGGGCCGGTGCGTCTGGAAGAGGTGGACCGGGTGACTTCCTTTGCCCCGAAAGCGGAGTGGCTTTTGAGCCGCGATTCCGCCGCCGGTTCCCGCGCGATCCCCGCCGGGGCGGAGAAGGTAATGCTGGTGGACGAAATGTTCGATCTCTCTCCCGATAAGAAGGTTCCGGCCCGGAGTTCCGCCTGGTTCTATCAGCCGTTTGAATTGGAGGACGCGGGAACCTTTCAGCTCGGCATGGCGGCGGATTGGTGGTTCGAATGCTACGTCAACGGCAAAAAAGTCTATGAAACAAAAGAGGGTAATCTGTCGAACCGCTTCCGCCCGGAAGATCACGTTTTCAACTTCGAAGCGAAAAAGGGCGCCAACCTTCTGGCCGTTCGGGTTTTGTCCGGTTCCGATGGGTGGAAGTTCGTTTGCGGCGGGGTTTCGTACGAAGAAAATCCGGGGCGGGGTCGGATCGTGAAAATCACCGCTGGAACGGGCTACCGCCCACTCGATCTGACCAGGATGCTGATTCAAAAAGGTACCGCTCTCGACTTCTCGGAGCTGACGGGGAAACGCCTCCCCGCCGGAAGCCTCGGCCGGGTAATCGTCAACCCGGAAGGCAAGCTCGCCTTCGAACAACGTCCCGCTGAACCGGTGCGCTTTCTTGCCTTTAACTTTCAAATCGGCTATTGGCGGTTGAATGCCCATACCTGGACGAAAGCCGATATCGACCGTTTCGCCGACGCTGTCGCCAATCAAGGTTATAATCAGGCGCGAATTCACGGCCTCGACCGCTACCTTCTCGGTTGGAAGGTTCATGACTTTCCTCATCGCAATATGACGGAGGCGGGACTTCCCGCCACCGCCGCCAAGATCGAATTCGACCCCGCCAATTATGACCGTTGGGAGTATCTCGTCAAATGCTTCAAAGAGCGGGGAATCTATCTCAATATCGACCTCATGACCGCCCCCACCGGTTACTCAATGGCCTATCGCGCCACAGATAAGGAGGGGGTCAAAGGCGAACTCTTCTTCAACTCGGAATACCGTGCCCATTGGCGCGCCGCTGCGGAATATATCCTCACCCGGGTGAACCCCTATACGAAAACCGCACTCAAGGACGATCCGTCGGTCGCCTTTATCAACGCCCTTAACGAACAGGATTTGCGGATGGGATCCAAGGAGTTGATGGCGAAGTTCACGGTTCCCTTTCGGAACTGGTTGCAGAAGAAGTACGGTCCTCCGGTCGCGGGTCCGTTTGAGATCGACGAGGCGATGTTGCGCAAAGGCGATACTCGCGCGGCGGACGCGGGGACTTTCCTTCAGGAAGCCATGACGGAGATGACCGACTGGTACCTCGGCCAGGTGCGCGAGATTGGCTATCCCGGCCTCTATAACCAGTGGGATATGATTATGCGGACGCTGGAAATTCCGGTGCGGGCAAAGTTGCCCGTTATTGCCCAGCACACCTACTTCGCCCATCCGAACTGGAAGCCAACCCGAAAGCTGGTGCCGAAATCAGCTTCCGCAGTCTATTGCAGCGGTCGGGAGTCCGACACCGTTGTCGGGCAGCAGAGTTCTTTGAATTCCAGCTACTTCCGGGCAGCGGCGATGGCCCGCTTTCTCGATCGTCCGTATCTGATCACCGAATATTCGCATTGCGCTTTCAACCGCTACCGGCATGAGCGCGGACTCTATTTCGGTTCATACGCGGCGCTTCAGGGGTGGGATTGCCTCACGCCCCACGCGGATACTGTTCGGCTCACTCTCGACCCCATTTTCGCCTTTGAGGGCGGGCTGGATCCGATCTCACGAGCTTCGGAGACGGTGGCCGCGTTAACGTGGTTCCGTGGCGATGTCCGGGAAGCGCCGCATACCGCCGGCCTCCAGCTTGACCCGGAGCGGCTCTTCCCGGCGAACTACCTCGCGGCCATCGGCGACGACTACGCGAAATTGTCGTTCCTCACCAAGACGGGCATTCTCTACGGTCCCGGCGGTCCTCGCCTCGACTGGACGATTTCGCCTCGCGAATTCTCTCCTCTTGAAGTGCGGCAGTGGTATGTTTCCGCCGACAATCGCGACGGCAAGAACTTCGGCCCTCTGGTTTCCGAGTTGCGCAAGCGCGAAATTCTCCCTGCCGAAAACCGTACCGATCCCGCGAAACGCCTCTTCGAAAGCGAAACCGGTGAACTCCTCCTCGACGGTCAAAAAGAGATGATGACCGTAATCACGCCCCGGCTGGAAGGGGTGATCCTGAAGAAAAACACTTCGGTGAAATTGAAGGCGCTGGAGGTGCGTTCGGCCGATCGCCCGATGTCGATTGTCGCCGCTTCGCTGGAGAACGGAAAGGCCCTGCGGGAATCGAATCGGGTTCTTCTCACGGTCTCCACCAACGCCTTCAACACCAACATGTTCTTTGAGGACGATTCATTGCAGACTTGCCTCGACGCGGGCGAACTCCCGGTCCTCATGGAGTCGGCGAAACTGGAGCTTCTGCTCGAAACCGCGCAGACCTCGGCTCCTGCCGTCTACGCCCTGCATCTCGACGGCACCCGTTCCGAAAAACTCATCGCCGAGTTTT
>JAVBRV010000434.1:0-6799 GCA_031547585.1 Victivallaceae bacterium | reverse complement strand
CCTGCAAAAAAGCAGGCTGAGTGGTGCGTGGCACTGCCTGCCAGACTTTTGTCGGGGACCCAAACTGTTTTCAAAGAAAACAGTTTGGGCACAAAAGTCGTCGCGCTCGCAACCCGTACTGGGGTCAAGGGCGGGAGCCCTGGCGGGTGCAGGGCGGAGCCCGCCGGAGGGTCTGGGGCGGGCCGCCCCAGCGAGAACCGTGAGCTGGCTATAGCAGTTAGATTCTGGCGACTTTCGTATCCCGGGCAGCTTGGGCGACGGCTTGGGCGACGGCGTCTTTCACTTTGTCGTTGAAGGCGTCGGGGATGATGTAATCGGGGGTGAGTTCGTTTTCGGGAATGATGTTGGCGATGGCTTTTGCCGCGGCGATTTTCATGGCGTCGTTGATGTCGCCGGCGCGGACGTCGAGGGTTCCGCGGAAGATTCCGGGGAAGGCCAGGACGTTATTGATCTGGTTCGGGAAATCGCTCCGGCCGGTTCCCATGATTTTAACGCCGGCGGCTTTGGCTTCGTCGGGCATGATTTCGGGGGTGGGGTTGGCCATGGCGAAGACGATGGGGTCTTTCGCCATGCTCTTCACCATTTCCCGGGTCAGCGTGCCGGGGGCGGAGACGCCGATGAAGACGTCCGCGCCGGCGATGACATCCGGGAGGAGTCCTTTTTTCATCTCGAGGTTGGAAATTTCCGCCATTTCCTCTTTGATTTCGTTCAGGCCGGGGCGGCCTTTGTAGATCGCGCCTTTGGTATCGCAGAGGATAACCTTTTTAAGGCCCATGCTCATCAGGAGCTTGGTGATGGCGATGCCCGCCGCGCCGGAGCCGTTGACGACGACACTGAGTTCGGAGATGTCTTTTTTCACCAGCTTCAGGGCGTTCAGCATCGCCGCCAGGGTGACGACCGCCGTACCATGCTGGTCGTCGTGGAAAATCGGGATATCGCAGCTCGCCTTCAGGCGCTTTTCGATTTCGAAGCAGCGGGGGGCGGAGATATCTTCCAGGTTGATTCCGCCGAAGGAGCCGGCCAGCAGCTCCACGGTCCGCACGATGTCGTCGACGCTTTTGGAGCGCACACAGAGGGGGAAGGCGTCGACGTCGCCGAAGCGCTTGAAGAGCACGCACTTCCCCTCCATGACGGGCATGCCCGCTTCGGGGCCGATGTCGCCCAGCCCCAGAACCGCCGTACCATCGGTCACGACGGCGACGAGGTTGCCCCGCCGGGTATAGGTGTAAGAAAGATCGACGTTTTTGGAGATTTCGAGGCACGGCTCCGCGACGCCGGGCGTGTAGGCCACGGCGAGGTCGGCCCGGTTGTTGAGTTCCGCGCGGCAGGAGATTTCGAGCTTGCCCTGCCACTCGGCATGTTTTTTGAGCGCCAATTCTTTGTTCGTCATATGCTTACCACGTTCTGGTTATTGAATACTGTTCAAGACTTCTTTGATCGCCTTCGCCGATTTTTGCAGCTTCGCTAATTCATCCTCGGAGAAATTGAGGTGGATCGTGCATTCCGCGCCGTTTTTCCCCATGATGTTCGGGAGGCTCAGGCAGAGATCGTTCATGCCGTAGAAGCCGTCGGCCAGGTTGCTGGTGAAGAAGATGCTCTTCCGGTCTTTCAAAATCACTTCCGCCAGGCAGGTCGCAATGGAGGCGATGGCGTAATAGGTCGCGCCTTTGCGCTTGATGACCTCGGCGCCGGACTTCAGCACGTACTCTTCGATCTGCGCTTTGTCGATGGTGATGTTCATGGCTTGGCAGTATGCGTCCAGCGACATGGCGCCGATATGGACGGAGCTCCACACCGCGAACTGGGTGTCGCCGTGTTCGCCCGCGATGAAACCGTGCACGTTCTTGACGTCGACGCCGAGCTTCTGGCTGAGGATGTGCCGGAACCGGGCGCTGTCCAGAACCGCGCCGGTGCCGAAAACCACGCCCCGGGGGAGTCCGCTCTCTTTTTGGATGATATAGGTGATGACGTCGACCGGATTGGTCACCACCATAATCACGCCGCCGTTATAGTGCTGCATGATGTTCCGGATGATGTCTTTGGCGATAACGGCGTTCTTCTTGGCGAGATCGAGCCGGGTTTCGCCGGGTTTCCGGCCCAGGCCCGCCGAAATGATGATGACGTCGCAATTCTTGATATCGCTGTAATCGCCGCTGTGAACGTTCATCCCCCCCAGGATGGACAGGCTATGGCTGATATCCATGGCCTCGCCTTCGGCTTTTTCGGTGTTCACATCGATGATTACCAGTTCAGCGACCAGGTTCTTCATGGCTACTGAATAGGCAATGGTAGCGCCGACGGTTCCCGCGCCGATGACCGCGATCTTCGAATGCGTCTTTGTCATGATGGGGGGATTGGCGGCATCTTGGTTACTGTTCATAATGGTTGCCTGGGGGTCGTGTTCATCACCTGTGATTGATTCACAGATATGTTGGGCACATAAAATACTACCTGGATTAGGAAATGTCAAGAATTATACGAATATTAAATCCATAATTCTTGCATTTCACCCGAAGAAATAATCTACCATTTTGCTCATAGTTCAGCATTGTTCCTGAGATAATATACCCGGAAAAAGAAAAAATCCCTGTTCCTTGCGGGAGCAGAGATTTTGTCAATGCCTGGAGAATGAGTATTACGGTTTAACTTCGACGGCGCCGGTGATGAAGAAGTGGTTGAGGGCGAGGGGATGACCCTTGAGGTCGTTGAGGGAGTAGCCGGCGGCGTGTCCGTCGGCGGCGGCGATATTGACGCGGTTGTTGTGCCGCAGGTAGAGGGCGGCCTTGCCGTTCTCGGAGGATTCGTATTCGGGGCGCCAGTAGTAGTAGCCGACCTTGTTGGTCGTCTGCCAGGAGTCGGCAATAAGGAGAACTTTGGAAGCCATTCGCATTTTGGGCAGGACGTAGTAGAAGTTCGAGTCGGAAACATAGTTGGTGAAATTCCCCAATCCGACCTTGTTTTCATTGTCGCGGAGCTGGGTGGCGTTGCCGCCGTTGAAGCGGAACATGGCGTAGCGGTTGTACCAGATGCTGGTGTTCCAGGTGGTGATCACGCCTTCGGAGGGGCAGGTGGCCTCTTTGACGGAGATATAGGGGCGGTTCATATTGAGGTTGTCCGGCAGGTTGGCGAGGAGGCCCATCAGGGTGACGAAGCTGGCGTTCCGGGTGGTGGCGTAGGGGATCTGCTGCCCGAAGTCGTTGGCGTACAGGAAAGAGGACTGCATGCCGGTCTTCTGGTTGGCGAGGCAGTTCATGCCCTTGGCCCGTTCCCGCGCCTTATTGAGGGCAGGGAGCAGAATGGCGGCGAGGATGGCGATGATCGCGATTACGACCAGGAGTTCGATCAGGGTAAAATTCTTCTTCATCTTCGTGTCTCCTTTTTCATAATTATACCATAAGTTTGCGGATATTGTCAACGAATGCTCTTCAAAAAGTGTAGATAAATCGTCATTATTCGAATTTGGCCCGGATATAGCCCGAAAGATTGTGGCTGTCGTAGAGAATCGGCGCCGGGGAACTCTGGAAATACCCCTCCTTCATGCGGTTGGTGCGGATGAGGATGAAGCTGAAGGGCGCATCGGCGTCGGGAGAGAGCCACCCGCCGAAAAGGGCGGCGAGGGGAATGGCCAGCTCGACGGTGAAACCGCGTTCGCTCCGGCGGGCGGCGGCGGAGAGTCCCGCCCGGAAGTCGTCGGCGAAACGGTACTGGCTGCCGGAATCGTTGCGGACGTGAAGCAGGTTCCAGAGCTTCCCTTCGGGGTTGACGATGCTTTCGAGGTAGAGGGTGTAGGGCAGCTCCGGGCGGATCATGCACTCGAAGGCGTCCCCCTGGAAGATCAGCCGGGTGCGGTCGCCGTCGTAGCGGTCGGAATAGACTGCAAGCGGTTCCTCCTTGTCGAAGGAGGCGGCGACGTAGAGGGTGTTGCCGTACCGGCCGATATACCAGCGGGTGGAATCACGGCCGGGGAGCTTGGCGGTCTCCGAAATCCGGTATTCGCCCTCGAAGCGGCGGGCGGAAGCCCATTCGCCGGGTTCGATGGCGCCGTCGAGGCGGGGCGGCGCGGAGAGCCGCGGAATCGTCACCTCCAACGATTTTTCGCGCCAGGCGAGTCCCCGCTCGCAGTCGCGGCGGAAGCGGGCGAGAAGCGGCACATCGAGCTCTTCCACCGGCAGCTCCTTCTTCAGCTCGCGCCGGACGAGCGTGGCCTCCCAGCTCGAAAGTTGGAATTCGGCGGGAGTTCCGGCCAGCTTCGCCGGGAGCGCGGACCACTCCGCCAGCAATTGGCGGGCCGCCGCCAGCTCCTCCGGGGTATATCCGGCGAGGAGGAGGGGGAAAAGGAAGAGCGTGAGGAGTTTCTTCATTTGCGTTTCACCTCGAAGGTCCAGAGCTTCCGGTAGCTCTCCTGGGCGGCGGGCAGCGTGAAGAAGCTCGCGCCCCCTTTGACCTGGAAGGGAACCGCCTGACCATTCGAGGTGAGCGTCGCGAGCTCAACCGGCAGCATGGTTTCGCCCCCGGGAGCAGCGAAGAGGTATGCGCTTTTGCCGTCGACGATGAACCAGCTCGAAACCCCGCCGGCGGCGAGATGCCCCCCGAGGACGTCGCCGTCGCGGTAGAGGTAGCCGTTCTCCGGCAGGTGGTAAGCCCCTTCCCGCAGCGGCGCGGGCCGGAAGTTGGCGACGACCTCCGCTTCGCCGTAGCGGGCGCGGATAACGCCGTCGCCGCCCCCGGAATTCTCGTGGCGGAAAGCGCGGACTCCCTTGCCGATATAGCGGCCGGCAAGGGACTTCTGGTTGCGGTCCAGCCAATGGAGGAGTTCCAGCTGATCCGGGCGAAAAGCGTCGCCGCGGGTGACGATCGAGAATCCGAGGGCGAGGGTCCAGCCGAGAGTACGAGGGTCGCGGACGTTCCCCGCGAGGTCGTGGTGCGTCATGATCGCGCGCTCATGCCCCACCCCCTGAACCACCGGGAAAAGCTCCGCCGCGTGCCGGGGGATCCGGGCGAAAATGTTCCCCTGCCACGGCGAGAAGCGGACCACGCCGCCGGTGTGGCCGCAGGTCATCAGTTCGCTGTCAAGAATGCCCCACCAGCCCTCTTCGGTCGCGAGAAGGGCGTGGGCGGCGTCGCTCCGCACGGTGGAGAGGATGCCTTCTGTAAGCGCATTGGGGTGCGGCGAGGCGGGGTTGAGGTCGTAGCCCGACTGGATGCGGCCGACCGCGCCGGGCGTGGAGGGGAGCCGCGGGTTGAAGTAGTGGACGCCGCGCGCGCCGATCTGGTCCTGCAGGATGATGTCGACGGGCAGCTCCCGGGTGAACTGGCGGAGGATGGTTTCATTAGCTTCGCGCACCGCCGGATGCCACATCGAAATGCTCCAGCCGTCGTTTTTGCCGTAGACTTCGCGGAGCTTCCGCCCGAGTTCGTCAAGCTGGAGCGGCGCTTCCCCCTCCCGCAGAAAGGTGGGGCCGCGCGGATGGTCGCTCCACCAGGAGTTGTTGGTGTAGGGCATGAAGAGGAAGCCCGCCTTGTGCACCTTCGCCAGCATCGCCCGGAACTCCTCCACGGAGCCCCACTTCGGGGGCGGGGGCAGATGGTCGGGGTACTCCTTGTCGAAGCCGCCGTGGAGGTAGCCCGCCGAGTGGATGATGAGGGGGCGCGGCAGGTCGGGCAGCGCCCGGAGGATGTTGGCGGCGCTGTCATCCATCTCGCCCCAGGGGTGGAAAAGGAGCGATTGGCGGAAGGCTTCCAGCCGCTCCGGCGGCAGTTTCTCCGCCAGCAGCCGCCCGGCGCGGTTGTCGGCGGCAAAGCGCTGCAGCGCCGCGAGCGCCGGTTCGCCGCCCAAAAGGAAACGGGTGGCGGGGAGCGTGACGGTTTCGCCGGACCGCGCGTAGATATGGAAGAGGCGGTCGAGGAATCCCCCGCGCTCACTCCCCCCGAGTTCATAGTAGGTGGGAATAAAGTGCCGGTTCCGGTCGAAGGGCTGCCAGTCGATGGGCTGAAGGGTGTAGATGGAGTACTCCCCGTCACTCCCCTCGAAGTGGCAGAGGTCGGTCATGCTCCCCGGTGAAGCGGCGGGGCCGGAGTGGAGGTACTTCTTCGGCGTCAGCTGGTAATAGAAGGCGCTGCCGCCGGTTCCGAACCAGTAGCCGCCCGCTTCGACGTAGCGGCGGATAAGGGCGGCGAATTCGGGCAGGCTCCGGCCGGGAACGGTCGGGCAGAATTCGGTGTAGGGGTTGACGATGACCGCCACGGCGGGGTCGTTGACGGCGTCGGCGAGTTCGGCAGGGGTGGAGACGGGGAGAAAGTGCCTGCCGTGCCGCCGCAGCGCGCTCTCCCAGAAATCCAGGCCGGGAACCGCCGCCGCCGGGGAAATTTCGGCGCGGATGAGGACGATTTTACGGCGTCCTTCGGGCAGGCGCTTATCGCGAATCAGCCGATCGATCATCGACACGTAGATGTCGCCGATTAACCGCCGGGCGGCGGCGTCGAGCCCCCAGCCGCCGAATTGAAAAATTGCCCCCGTGCCGCCGCAGGAGGAGCCGCCGAAAACCGCGTTCCCGTCGGGGCCGTTCAAAATTTCGAGGTCGAGCACGCCCTTCGCGAAGGGGCGGCTGCCGTTGAAGCGCATGGCGAGCGCTTTGTCGCGGAGTTCGGGGGTGAGCCAGTCGACGCACTGCGCTCCCGCCGTCAGCGCCGTCGGGGTCGGGGTCGAAGCGGCGTCGCCCCCCTGGTTGAGCGGAGCCGCGCCGAAGAGGACCTTCGCCGCCGCCTCATGCACCGGCTGCCGCCCCCAGGTGAGCCGGTC
>JAVBRV010000402.1:0-4440 GCA_031547585.1 Victivallaceae bacterium | reverse complement strand
CATGAAAAGGCGCTGTCTGCTGACTTTTACCGGGATCTTCAGCCGCGTCAAAGCGCCTGGGCGGAACTTCGGGAGGTTCAGACGGCGGCCCTGTGCCTGCCTCGCACGGGTATGGCGGTATCAACCGATATCGGGAATCCGCTGGATATCCACCCCATTGATAAACAGCCGGTTGCCAAACGGTTGCTGCTGGAGGCGCTGCGCATCGCTTACGGACGAGATCTGGTCAGTTCCGGCCCCAAGTATGCGGGAATGAAAATCGAAGGCACCCGAATCCGGGTTTCTTTCACGAATGTCGGTTCCGGTCTGGAAGCGCGCGGCGGTGAATTGCGTCGTTTTGCCGTCGCCGGCAAAGACGGCGTCTACCATTGGGGAGAGGCCGTGGTCGACAGTAATGATGTATTGGTTTCTTCACCGAAAGTCAAAGAGCCTGTATCGGTTCGCTATGCGTGGGACAATAATCCGATTGATGCCAACCTTTTCAATAAAGAGGGCTTCCCGGCATCCGGATTCCGCTCGGATAAACCGGCGTATCTGCAGACTCGCTGATGTTTTCATTCGGAGTATTGACTATGGACTGTACGCTCTCCCGCAACCCGGCGCCCTCGCTGACGGCGAGAATCGCGGTTAATTCCCTTGCTGCCAATATCCTGTCCGTCTCGCCCGGAATGGTTCCTCGATGATCCGGCTTTCCTTCATCCACTCCTCGCAGGCGGCCAGACGGTTCCGGAAGTTGCTGTTGGCCTGTTTCACCAGGAGGTCGTTGAAAAACAGGCAGCCGATCCGGCGATGGCCGTGCTCTTTCAGGTGATCGAGCGCCAGCCGGATTCCCTGCCGGTCGTCGGCGACCACCGTGTAGATGTTGTCGATGTGGCGGGTCGAGGTTTCATCGATGATTTCGGCATGGTAGCCGCGAAGCGCCAGTCTGTATCGGCCTGCGGTTACCAATCGAAAATCCATCTCGAAATCTCCAAGCGCTTTGATCTATGACTGATCACTCATTCGTATAAGGTAATACCGGCATATGCCCGCCTTCGGGGAGCTATTCCCGGTGCGGGCGTTTTTTTGTGAATTTTTCCTCTTCCGCTCTTGCATATTGGCGGAGCATCGGCTATAGTTATGTGGTTGGTAAAAGAGAACGTTTTTAGTTAATGAGGCTTTCATGGAAGTGACGATTCGCGAAGTGGCTGAGCAAGCGGGCGTTTCGGTCAGTACGGCGTCGAGAATCCTGAACGGCGGCACCAAGGGGCTGCGCCGGGATGCGGCGGCGCGGGCTGAACTGGTGCTGACGGCGGCGCGCGAACTCAACTACCGCCCGAACGCCGCCGCGCGCGGACTGGTGATGAAGCGCTCCTTCGCTATCGGCTTCATCGCCACCGAGTTGGAGAATCCCGTCCGCAGCCGCCAGCTGGAAACGTTGCGCGTGGCGGCGCTGGAGAAAGGCTATCACCTCCTGGCGGGCGGCGTCCGCTACGGCGAACCGGTGGAAGCGGTGCTGGCGAATATGCTCGGGCGCGGCGTTGACGGCCTGATTTTCGGCAACCTCCAGGAGCTGCCGGCGGAGTCTCTGGAATTCCTGCGCCGGTCGGAGGTTCCGGCCGCCTGGTTCGGCGGCTGCGGGGCGGAGGGCGATGGCGTGGTCATCGACTACGGGCGCATGTGCGAAAAACTGACCTGTCACCTGATCGAAGTTCACGGCCACCGACGAATCGTTTTCGCCGGGGCTTCGCAGAGTTACCCCCGCCTCGACGGTTACCGGGCGGCGATGGCGGCGGCGGGGCTGGAAGCCGCCGTTCTCGGAACCGAACACTTCACCCTGGAAGGCGGCGGCGAACTTGCCGCCCGGATCGCCGCGCAAGCGGAGCTTCCCGAAGCGGTGGTCTGCCATAACGACCTCGTGGCCATCGGTTTGATGCACGGCTTGCGCCGCCGGGGCATCGACGTCCCCGGGCAGATCGCCGTGACCGGTCTCGATGACATCGATATGGCCGCCTGTTTCAACCCCGGTCTCACCACGGCCGGATGCGACGTCAAAGAGCTGACCCGGAGCCTCTTCCGGATGCTGATCGAGCGAATTGAAGATGGGTACGAAGGGGCCTCGCGCCATATCCATTGTCACGAAGAGTTATTGATACGGGAGTCATGCGGATGCAAAACGAGATAAGGAGAGATGAAAGATGAAGAGACGGAGTTTTACATTGATCGAGCTCTTGGTCGTAATCGCTATTATCGCCATCCTGGCCGCGATTCTCCTGCCGGCTTTGAACAAGGCGCGGGAGAGGGGGCGTTCCGCCAATTGCCTCTCGAATCTGAAGACGCATCTGATGTCGATTCAGGGCTATATGACGGAGAACCGCGACAACTTCTGTATGCTCGAAGAGACTTCCAGCTATGCCGCGGTCCACTACTGGAGTTATTTCCTGGCGGGCCGGGATGTCGGCGTCACCGACAAGGTCTATTACTGCCCGTCGCAGGAGCCTAAGGTAAATTATTCCTATGGAATCGCTTATGCCGCCGATAACGGGACCTATCTCATGCCCTACCAGTGGGCGTCGCTGGTCACTGCGGGGAACCGCTTCCGCATTCTTCACGGGGCGAAGGTTAAATTGCCTTCCCGGGCGACCCTGGTCGGCGATTCCCGGCGCAAGGATTATTCGCTCAACGGTTGGGTGCACCTTGCCCATGCCTCCGGCACGAGCGGCTTCGGGAACAATCACGGTCAGACCGGCAACCTCGGTTATTTCGACGGACATGCCGCCACCGTTACCCCTGTGAAGTATGGCACGGATTTGAAGAACTTCTATAAGGACGCGGTCAATTATACCGTCAGCGGAGTTTGGTATATCAACGCCGGCGGTCTTTCGGTTCCGGCTATCTAATGGAGAACAGGATGAAATTTTCACTGTTACTGGTGACGGCTCTTCTGGCCGTTTCGGCGTCCGGCGGGATGGCACGGGTCGATCTTACCGCCCCCAAAGCAAACCTGGCGCTGGTTTCGAAGGAGCCGGATATGATCGGCGGAGCGATGCATTGGTTGAAGCCGGAGGCGATCGGGCGGTCGCTCTATTTGCAGCAGTCGAACCGGGAATCCGAGTGGAAAACCATGCGCTTCACCCTTCGCGCCGACCGGGATGATCTCGTCCGGATGCGGCTGCTCGGCGTCTGGAAAAAGGAGTCCTCCGGCAAGATCGCCCAGCTCGCGGTCTTCTACGATGAACTTCGCGTCGGCGGCAAGGCTTATCCCGACGGCGGCTTTGAGACGGAAAAATGGAAAAACCGGGTCGTCGACCCCGGACTCGCCGCCGCCGGAACCGGTGTTTTGCGGGTCTGGCACAACGCTGCGGAAGAGCTGACCTTCCCCGTGAAAGCCAATGAGCCGGTTATGATCGAAGTTCTGCACCGCGATGCGGGAAACCTGGAGGTCGGCGAGGACGTGACGCCGCTCCCCCTCGGGGGTCTTGCCAATCGCACCTTCGGCGATGAGGTTGCCGGTGACGGCAAGGGCGGCTGGTCCGACCAGGGTGAGCAGAGCCTGCGCGGCGTCGTTCCGCAGGTCTCCTACGGCGGCATGGAGTTCGACATCCCCGCCGCCGGGAACACCGTCGTCACGATGGATTCCCCGCATGACAAAACCGGCGTCAAGTCGTTCGAGCTGAAGCCGAAAAAGGAGGACGCCTTCTCCTTCCTTTACCTCCTCCACGCCGGCTGCTGGCTGAAGGAAGCGCGGGTCGGGAGCGTCATTGTCGAGTATGCGAACGGCGAGAAAAGCCTCTTCCCGGTGGAAAAAGGCCGGAACATCACCGATTGGTGGCTTTTCATGCCGATGGAGCGGGCGCGCGTGGTCTACTGCCAGAACCGGGCAGAGGCGCGCGGCGCTTTCTTCATGACCCGCTTCCCCCTGAAAACGCTGCCGGTGAAGAGCGTTCGCTTCGAGAGCGCCGGGCAGGCGGTGTGGATCGTGATCGCGGCCTCGCTGTCGAACCGCGATGTTCCGGTGGAGTCGCAGACGGGGGATATGACCTTCGGCGCGCCCCGCTGGAAGAAGTCCGATATGGCGACGCCGGACGTGCTGCCGGGGACGGCGCTCGATCTCGGCCGCTGGCCGCGCTATTCGCTGGAGAAGGACGGTCCCATCGGCCTCTCCGCCGACGGGCATTTTGTCTTCCGGAACCGCCCGGAGGCTCCGGTGCGCCTGCTTGGCTTCAACGCCTTCCCGCATATCTACAGCTGGGGGAAGGACAAGGAAAAAGCCAAACGGGAAATCGACCGTATCTGCCTGCAGGCGAAGATGAAAGGGTATGACTTCTTCCGCACCAACTTCCAGTTTGACCAGGATATTTTCCGCGACGCCGCCAATGATTTTGAATTCAACCCGGATTATCTCGACTATTTCGACTATCTGGTCGCCGGTTGCCGGAAGCAGGGGATTTTCATCTGGGG
>JAVBRV010000005.1:0-5069 GCA_031547585.1 Victivallaceae bacterium | reverse complement strand
CCCCAGTTCGAGAAGCAGCTGAAAGGCTTCGGGCGCGTTGCGGGCCACGGCGTAGTGAAGCGCGGTGCGACCGCCGTTGTTGCGCTGATTCAAGTTCTTCGAGGCCCGGAAGACCGGTTCCCAGACCACCCGGGGGCCCCGGGCCTCCAGCGCCAGCATGAGAGCGGTGTCGCCATCCCGGTCGCGAAAGTCGACGTCGGCACCATATTCGATCAAAAGCCGGACCATTTCGCCATTCTTCTTCGCCGCGGCGAAGTGAATCGGGTAATGCCCCCCAGCCTTATCGGGGACCGTCTGGACGCAGCCGAGCTCCAGCAGCTTTTTCGTCTTTGCCACGTTGCCGGCGAAGGCGGCCAGGTGAATCGGCCGGCGTCCGTATTTCGGCTCCGGGCGGTCGAGAGGATCGCCCATCTTTTTCAAGATGTCCAGAATTTCACTGTCGGAGCTGCCGTAGACCGCGACACAGGCGGTCTCCCCGGGGTAACTCTCCTCCGCGCCGTAGTCGAAGCCCAGTTCAATCAGCTCTCTCGCGATATCCGGCCGCCCGAGGAGGCCGGCCTTCCGGAAGGAGTTGCTCTTCACGGGGTACTCTGCCCCACCCCTCCGCAAGCGCCAGCGTCCGTAAAGGTCGATCAGGAACTGCCGCTCGTTGACGGGAAACTTCTCCTCCCGGATCAATTGCGCCAACCGACGAGCAGCCGCCTCCGGTTCGCGATCGAGAAACTCCAGCTCGATATCGCGCAATGGCGCGGCCTGCGGACCGGTGAAAAGCGCCAGTTCCGTCAATGGGTTCATATAACTGGGAACTCGAGCGACCCAGTTGACGATATCATGCCGTCCGCGCCAGCGATTCTTGATCCAGAACTGGTACAAAGCAGCGTCATCGAGTTCGATCAGGCGGCGGGTCGCCAACGCCTGATCGTAGCGGAGCGTCGCCATTTCAAAGAGCATCCGGTTCATTCGGATGAAATTCTTCCACCAATCGTCGTAATCGCCGAATTTCCCCTGGTAGGTTTCGAAATGCGCGTCGATTTTTTCCGCAAAACCGGGACGGCGATAGAGATTTTTCCAGCGGTAATCGGGGTAGTCCCAGGCTACCAGACCGATGACGCCCATGCCGGTGCCGACGAAGCGCATCTCTTCCCCGCGGCGGGTATCGATCAATTCATCGCCCAGCTGCAACAGAATTTCATGCGAACCGCACCAGCGCGGCAGCAGCGACCAGGTGAGGCTGTTATACGCCCTCTCGCTGAACGGCATGAGAGGAAGAATCTTCCGTATCAGCTCCAACTGTTCTTTGACTCCGTTTTGCCCGATTTGAGCGTAAAGGAGTCTTTCGTACGGCTGGGGCCGTTCGGGGTGAAGCCCGGCGGCGGTGTTGAAAGCCTGCGTGGCCTTCGTCATCTCTTCCCGAAACGTTTTCCAGCCTTCCTTCGCCACGGTATCGGCGAAACCGCCGCCCCGCGCCTTCCAGCCGCGATCAATGGCGGCCTGTCCGGCGATCATGGCCCGCATCCAGGGGTCGAGTTCGCGATCTTGGTAGTACGCATCCAATTCACTCCACGTCTCTTTCGAATGGTGCCGGTCGATGCTGTCGTAGAGGAAGCCGTAATCGCCATCCTCCAACTTGACGGTTTTGAGGACGCGAAGCCACTCCCGCAGAATCTGTTCCCACAGCCGCGGGCGGTCATCCGGCGCGGCGGACGCATGCTGTATCGCCGTAAGCTGGGGCAGGAGGACGCTGCCCGCAACCAGCTTCTGCCGGATCGGAGCCGTCAGCCGCAGGAACTCCCGGCGTTCAATCTGTTTGCGGTGGAAAAGACAGGCCGCGCGGTACATTTCATCAAACGGCTCCGTAAAGGGTGCATTCGGCAAGGCGGGGGTTTCGGGGTAACTCTTCAGGCCCCCCGCCCGGATGGCTGCGAAGATCCGGATTTTCTCCGGATCCGCCTTCGGGTGTTCCAACCGGAAGCGGCGTTCGAGAAAACGGGCTTTCCCCTCGCGGTATTTCTGTTCGATCTCCCCGGGATTGTCGATGCCGTCGTACAAACCGGCAAAGGGATTGGCACGTTCCCGGGCAGCCGTCTCATCACAGGCTTCAAGCTCGTCACGCCCGAGAACGGCCGACACCTTCCGCAGCTGGAGCGCCTCGAAAGTCGGCCAACGCTTCGCAGCCGCGTCCAAATACCGAAAGTTCTTCAGCTCGGCGTCAACCCGCGTATCGAGAACACTCGCCCCGCGCTCCTTTAGGCGCTGCTGCAGCCCCCTAACCTCCTCCCGCTTGGCCTGGACTTCATTGAGCCGGTCCTCATCCCGGCGCAGTGCGTCCAATTCGGCGGAGGCTTTCTTCAGCCGCTCGCGGAGTTCCTTCGTCTCGGCGTCCTCGACAGGGGGAGAGGGGGTTTTGCCCCGGCGAAACTCCTCCAATTCGTCATGCAGCCGGCGGTATTCGGCGTCGTTCTGCCGGAGGTATTTCGAGAAATCCTCCCGAAGCCGCAGGTTCAGCCACTCCAGCCGCTGCCGCCCCTTGACGGGGTCCTTGCGGTACGCGCTGATGGCCCGGTCGACCTCCTCCGCCGTCGGCGAAGCGCCCTGAAGAGCGATACCGGTGAAGAGAAGAAAAACGGCGAGCATCCGAATCATCATAGCGCAACCTCCCGGAGTTATATCTGATTCAAATATAAAGCCGGAAGGCCGCAAATACAATCCGTCGTTTATTTTCGCGGCCCGAAAAGCGAGACCTCGAAGAGGGAGAAGCCGTAAGGGGTCAGCCGCTTGCGGCAATCGATCCGGACGAACTTCGCCGTCTGCGGCTCAATGTCAATGGTTTGAAAGCCGGGCGCGCCGTTCTTTTCGACGTAGACGTCGGTAAAGGCCTTGCCGTCCCGGGAGAGCTGGATGGCGTACTCTTTCGCGGCCGCCGCCTCCCAGTTCAGCCGGATCACGGCGATTTCCGCCTCGGCGGGCAATTCCAGCTGAAGGTACTGGTTGTTCCGGTGCTGGGAGGACCAACGGGTGGAGTTGCTGCCGTCCACGGCGCACTCCGCCCCGTGCTGCGGCTTCTCCACCGAGCTCGCGGTCGCCTTGCCGCCGAAGGCGAGGTTGGCGTTTTTGCCGTAGAGCTCGACTTCAAAGATGGAGTAGCCGTACGCGGTCAGGCGTTTGCGGCAGTCGATCTTGACGAAACGGGCTTGGCGGGGAACCAGGGGAAAGACGGCGGCCTCTTCCGCCTTGCCGTCCTTTTTATTCACCACCTCGGTGAAGTTTTCGCCGTCCTCCGAGAAGAGAATGGAGTACTCCTTGGCCGCGGCATATTCCCAGCGCACCTTGATTTCGCCGACCTCTTTTACTTCGCCGAGGTCGACGGTCAGCCAGGCGGTCTGGCTTTTGGGTCCGGTGGACCAGCGCGAATTCCGGTCGCCGTCGGCGACATTCTCCGGACGCAGGGCGCCGGGCTCCTTGTCGTCCTCGGCGCTCGCCGTAACCTTCGCGCCGACGGCAAGATTGACGAGGGCGGTCGAAGCGGTGCCTTTGCCCTTCGCCCGGATCTGATACATGGTTTCGCCGACTACCCGGGCCATCCTGGTCAATTCGCGGTAGGGCGTGTCGGCGATATCCACGAAGCCGGTCTGGAAGCCCTCGCCATCTGAGCGGCCGGTGAGCGGCTGGTCGCGGAACTGGAACCAATGCGCCCCGACGATATTGGGGTGCAGCAGCGCCCCCTCGAAGTAACGGAGGTAAGCGGTCGCGCGGTCGTTTTCGTTGCAGCCGGCGACGATATTGGGGGCGAAACGTCCCCGCCCCGGCAGGCTGGTGCTGAACTGGAACTCCCCGATCAGGACCGGCCGGTCGGGCATCCCTTCGACCTGGAAGTTGCCGGGGGTGTGGCCGTAGATATTGGCGGAAAGCACATCGGCGTATTTGACGCACGGCTTGACCAACTCCGGCCGGGTCGCGTCGAGCGAAAGGAAGCGGCACCCCAGGTAGAGGCGGTTGGGGGCGGTCGTTTTCACCGCGTCGCGGCAGGTCTTGAAATAGAGGTCGACGGTCTCGGCGAAGAACTGCTCCATATCGATCCGCAGCGCCTTGCTCTTGGGGACGGCGACGGAGGTAAGGATTGCCTCCCAATCGGCATAATCGGTCTCCCACGCCCGGTTCAGCGCTTCGACCTCCCGGTATTTTTTCTGCAATCCGGCGACGAAGGCCTGCTTGGCCGCCTTCTCCGCCGGAGCCGTCATCACGTCGCGGAGGAAGGCGAAGTTCCGCCGGTTCCCGAAGTCGAGTTCGTTGTCGATGAAGTAGCCGATGCACAGGGGGTCGGTGACCGATTTCTCCACCATCGGGTTGCGAGCCGCCGCGATTTTGAAGATATTCTTCATCTTCTCCTGATAGACCGGGTCGTGGACGTCGTAGAACTTCTTGCCGAGCTTCGGCATGGCATGGTCGAAATCGGTGAGCTGAAGGGTATAGGGCGTCTTCCCCACCGCCATCAGGTCGGGGCTGCCCCAGTCGCCGACGGTGTTCATCCCCCAATGCTCCAGCCGCTTCGCCAGCGTTTTATAGAAGTCGCCGTTGTACTCTTTTTTACCGTATTTTACTTGAAGCGAGCGCTCGACCGGCTGCCAGCGGGTGGTGTTGTTGACGGTGTACGTCCACTCTTTGATTTCGGCGGGGAACCAGTTTTCATGTCCGTCGATGGTCACCGGGTCGGTGTGCTTGATGAGGACGTTGAGGCCGTGCGAAAAGAACAGCCGCCCGGAAGGATCGACGAAATACCACTTGCCCTGGACTTTCTCCACCCGGAAGCTGCCGGTCGCGGCCAGCTGCGGTCCGTTTTTCCAGCCGCCGAACTCGTTCCATTCGGCGGGAAGGGGCGAGGCGTCGAGCGCCGCTTTCTCCCGGGCGAATTCCGCCTTCAGGTCGGCGTCGGAGTGGATTTTATCCGGCCAGTCGCCGTGCACATACTGTCCGTAACGATCCGAAAAGGGGTAGAAATCGGGCCGGTGGATCGACGAAGCGTTTTCCGTGGGCGTCAGCCCGCCCTCCAGCCGGAGGTTCGAGAGCTTGAC
>JAVBRV010000268.1:0-3194 GCA_031547585.1 Victivallaceae bacterium | reverse complement strand
ACCATCTACCTCAACAACCGGAACCACATCCTTCATCACGAAACCGTACAGGGAACCGTGGACCGCGCCCCCGTCTACATCCGCGAAGTGGCCGAGCGAGCCCTGCTCTGCCGCGCCACCGGAGTCATCGTGGCGCACAATCACCCGACCGGCTTCTGCGAGCCGTCATCGGAAGACCTCCAGCTCACCCGCAAACTCCAGACCGCGCTCGAACAGCTCGGCATCACCCTCTACGATCATATCATCGTCACTCCCTCGGCCCATCGCAGCCTCAAGGGAATGAAGCTCTTCTGATTATTGTTCCGGCGGCTAATCAGCTTGCATATTTAACATCTCTGCCTAAGTCAACAAGCGCGGTAGGCGCCGCGGAGTGAATGTGAGGGTACTCGTTTGCGGTAGCAAACGAGCAAGGAGCAAATGCGACGCAGCCGAACGTAACGCAGCGAAGGCCCCGCCGATTGAGGGTCGCTGCACAGCAGCGAAAGTGAGATCGCGCTAGCGATCGTTACGATCCGAGGTGCGGGGTCGCCCTGTCACATCACGTCTCTGCCCACGGGCGGGGGTGGGCTTGGGCGGGGAGTTAGGCCCCGCCCAACTCCCACGGCGTCAATTTCATTTGGCGCTCGATGCAAGTTATTTAACCGCCGAATCTATAAGAGCTTATTAGTTGATAAGCTCTAAGCCAAATCAGGCAAGAATAAGTTCAAGCGAGGAGTGTAGAGCTAATTTTTCGCGATCTTCGCTGGAGAGGTTTTGATCGGTGACGAGGATGTCGACTTCGTCGGGGGCGGCGAAGCGGACCAGGGATTTGCGGCTGAATTTGCTGCTGTCGGCGAGGATTGCGACGTGATCGGCGATGGAGATGGATTTGCGTTCGAGGTTGGAGAGGTTGATATCGGAGGTATAGAAACCGTATTCGGGGGAGATGCCGTCACTGCCGGAGACAAGCCAATCGACGTGATATTCGGCGAGATTTTTTTCGGCGGCGGGACCGACGAGGTCGAGGGATTGGGTGCGGAGTTCGCCGCCGAGGAGGACGACGCGGCAGCTGCTGCGGAAGAGGGCGGAGGCGACGGAGAGGGAGCTGGTGATGACGGTGAGGGGGCGGGTGTTGCGCCGGGCGAGCAAGCGGGCGAAGGCGAGGACGGTGGAGCCGGTGCTGAGGAAGAGGGAGTCGACGGGCCGGATGCGTTCCCAGAAGGCTTCGGCGATGGCGGTTTTAACGATGCGGGTTTCGGCGTCTTCGCTTTCGGGCTCGTAGCGGACGGGGTGGCGGATGACGCCGCCGCGGACGGCCAGGACCAGTCCCTCTTCTTCGAGGATCCGGAGGTCGCGGCGGACGGTCATTTCGGTGACGCCGAGTTCGCGGGCGGCATGGGCGATGGAGAGCTTGCCGTCGTCGAGCATTTCCAGGATCCGCTTCTGGCGGTAATGCATGCGAAACCTCCTTTTTGTTGTTTTTTAACATAAAAGTACTCTGTTTTTTGAAAAAATCAACCGAATCCGGGAATATATCGGGTGGTTTTGTTACAAATTAACATAATGTGATGAGAAAAATGTTCTGATTCGGCGGTTTCGGCTTGTTCATTTCGGATGGGATTCTATATTGTATGGCAACCATCCAACGCAAGGAGCTGTTGAAACATGAATCCGAATCGCTTTATCGGCAGTGATTCCGAGCGGATCGAACAGGCGGTCGCCGCCGCGAAGGACGGCGTGGCGCGGATTCCGAAACGGATTCCGGACGCCGCCGCGAACCGCGACTGGTGGCTGATCGACCGGGCGATTCTGCTCCCCGCCGATACCACGCTGGTGCTGGAGGATTGCCTGATTCAACTCTCCGACCGGGCGCGGGACAACTTCATCCGCAGCGCCAATTGCGGCCTCGGCATCGACCCGGTGGCTCCCCTCTCCAACATCCACATTCGCGGCGAAGGGCGGGCGGTGCTGCGGGGGGCGGAGCATCCGCGCGCCACCGGCGACGGCGCCAAGGTCCTCGGCGAACGCTCTTACGGAACCGACGCCGGGAAAGCGGGTGAATCGCAGACGGGCGACTGGCGCAACATCGGCATTCTCCTCGCGAAAGTCGAAGGATTTTCGATTGAAAACCTGCGCATCGAACAGGCGCACGCCTGGTCGATCTCGCTCGAGTGGTGCACCCGGGGGCGGGTGGCCGACATTGAATTCCGGGCGACCGAGAAGCGTCTGATCGACGGGCGGGAAGTATTTACCCGCAACCAGGACGGGCTCGACCTCCGGCAGGGCTGCCGCGACATCACCATCGAACGGATCACCGGCCATACCGGCGACGATCTCATCGCGCTGACGGCCATACGGGGGACGACACCGGCAGGCTCACTCGAAACCACCATGGTCGCCGGCACCCGGGCAACGGCGGCGGATGATATCGAAGACATCGTCATTCGCGACATTGCGGGATATTCCGCGGGCGGCCACCAGATCGTCCGCTTCCTGAACACGGGGGGCATCCGGCTTCGCCGGATTACGCTGGAGAACCTGACCGACACCTCGCCGCCGGAGATCCGGGACCGGGCGACGGTCAAGATCGGCGACAACAATCCCGTCTGGGGCGGGGTGACGCCGCTCGGGGATACGGCGGAGCTGACCATCCGGAGGGTATATTCGCGCTCGCACCACGCGGTCCTGATCGGCGGTTCGCTCGTTGATTCGAGCATCGATGATATCCACAATGAACATCCCGACACCGAAAAGGTCACCTACGAATCCGGCCGGGAACACACCCGCAACCTGAAAGGAAACGCCATCATGGGCAAGTACAATCCGCAGCCGTATCAGCTGGACCTCAATTTCTATCCGCACCTGGTGACCGAGGAGATTCCCGGTCCCAAAAGCAAGGCCATGCACGCCCGCGCCACGCAGCACTACCGGGGACTCTCCGGCCAGGTGAAGCTCTTCCCGGTGGCCTTCGAACGCGGTTCGGGCTGTATGCTCGAAGACCTCGACGGCAACCAGTACATCGACTTCTCGAGCGGCATCTACGTGACCACCCTCGGCCACTGCCACCCGAAAATCTCCGAGGCGGTGGCGAAGTACGCGCATCAATTGATGAACGCGCATGACTTCACCTCCGAAATCAAGACCCGGCTGCTGGAGAAGATGGCGGCGACGCTGCCCGGCGACCTCAAGAGCTTCCAGCTCTACGACAGCGGCAC
>JAVBRV010000443.1:0-2897 GCA_031547585.1 Victivallaceae bacterium | reverse complement strand
GGAGCTGATCCGGCTGGCGCTGGCGACCGAACGCGGACTCGCCGCGCTCCGGGAACCCTTGCCGGTCGAACCGGTCCTGGCGGACGAGAAAGAATTTGAAACCTGGGCGGCCACCGTCACCTCGCAGGGAGTCCTGCTGGTGGTGGAGACGCCGCCGGAACCCGTCCCCGGGGAACCGGTTGAGGACCCCTTCATCCTGGCGCTGGACCGGCTCGGCGACCCCGGCAACTTCGGCACCATCTGCCGGACGCTGCGGGCGGCCGGGTTGCGGGAGCTGTGGTACACCCGCGGCTCCGTCGACCCCTACGGCGACAAGGCGGTCCGCTCGGCGATGGGGGCGCAGTTCGCGTTGCACCTCCGCTCCTTCGAGACGCTGGAGGCGCTGGCCGAAAGCGCCGCAAACCTCGGCTTCGGCCGGGCCTACCGGACCGATCCGCACGGCGGCGAAAGCTGCTTCCGGGAAGCGGCGCTCTTCGACCGTTCGGTCATCATCATCGGCGGCGAAGCGAACGGCGCGGGGGAACTCGCGGGCGCGCTGCCCGTGACCATACCCATGCCGGGCGTCTATGAGTCGATCAACGCGGCGCAGGCGGCGACGGTGTTTCTGTTTGAATACGTGAGGCGCATATCATGAGCATCTGGCATTCGATTTATCTCTTCGGTTTTCTGGGCGGCATGATCGCCGTCTTGCTCGCCACTCCACTCTTTCAGGTGATCGCCGAAAAGGCCGACTTCATGGACCGGCCCCAGGGCAACCACAAAGGGCACCGGGCGGCGACGCCGCTCCTCGGCGGGGCGGCGATGTTCACCGGCTGGATCATCTGCCTCGCGGGGGGATTGATCGCGGTCCGCTTCTTCCACATTCCCTGGATCTCCGACCAGCTGGCGGAGCACCTGGAGGGCATCCAGTACGCGGCTCCGAATCTTCTCTTCATCGTTCTCGGCGCTTTCCTTTGCGTGCTCCTCGGGCTGATCGACGACAAGTGGCCGATGGGGGCGGGGCTAAAGTTCGGCGGGCAGTTCCTGATCGCCCTCCTCGCCGCCACGCTGGGGGGGGTCAAGGTCAACTGCTTCATCGGCGATCCCTTCATCTCCGGCTGCGTGACCGTCTTCTGGATCATGCTGCTGATGAATTCGATCAACTTCTTCGACAATATGGATGGGCTCGCCGTGGGGACCATCGCCATCGCCATGGGCTTCTTCACCGTCATCGCGGCGCTGAACCAGCAGTTCTTCGTGGCGGCCTTTTCGGCGCTCTCCTGCGGCATGTGCTGCGGCTTCTGGTTCTACAACTTCAACCCGGCGACCATTTTCATGGGCGACTCGGGGAGCCACTTCCTCGGCTACCTCGCGGCGGTGCTGTCGGCGGGGATCACCTGGTTCGGGGTGGATTTCTCCTATTCGCGCTTCCCGGTGCTGATGCCGATCTTCATCCTGGCGCTGCCGCTCTTCGACACCCTGATGGTGGTGCTGATCCGCACCTGGAACCGCAAGCCCTTCTGGATCGGCGACCACAACCACATCTCGCACCGGTTCGTCCGCATGGGTCTCTCGCGCAAGCAGGCGGTGCTCCTGGTGCACCTTCTGGCGCTGACCATCGGCCTCGGGATTCTGCCCGTCTTCTGGGGGGACTTCCGCACCGCCGCGATTCTGGTGGCGCAGGCCTTCCTGATGCTTTTAGTCATCACCATTCTGCAATTCGCGCTGTCGGACCGGCAGGATACGCGGGAGAAAACCAATGACAAGCACTGAGAAAATCGGCGAACTCTTCGACCGGCTGATCGGCGAAGGCCGTGACCGGGGGCTGCAATTCGCCGCCCTCCGCGAAGGGGAACCGATGGTCGAAGTGTGCGCAGGAACCCTCTCCGCCGCCGGGGAGCCGGTGACGCCGGAGACGCTCTTCCCGGTCTTTTCGGCGACCAAGGGGGTGATGGCGACGCTGCTCCTCATCGCCCGGAGCCGGGGGCTGATCGACTACGACCGTCCGCTGGCGGACTACTGGCCCGAATTCGCGGGCGGCGGGCGCGACCAGATCACCATGCGCATGGCGCTCAACCATACCGCCGGACTGCCGCAGCTGCCTTCGTTCCCTCCGGAATTGATGCCGGAGGATTTCCCCGCCATGGCGGCGGCGATGTGCCGTGAGCGACCGCTCTGGGAGCCGGGGACCGACTGCTTTTACCACGCGATCAGCTTCAGCTTTCTCACGCTGGAACCGCTGCGCCGGGTGACCGGCAAGGAGTTCAACCAACTGGTGGAAGAGTGGATTCTGCCGCATCTCCCCGTCGCGGGCGGCCGCTGCTGCTGCGGCACCCGCCTTACGGAGGGGATCGCGACCATCGAACCGAACGATCAACCGGCGGCGCTGGAAGAGACGGTCCCGGTGACCCCCGATCCCCGGGCGGAGCTGGCGATCCCCGCCTACGCGCGCCCGCTGGAGTCGTGGATCAACCGCCCGGAGACGCTGCGGGCGACGCTCCCCGCCTCAACGGGGGTGATGAACGCCCGCTTCCTGGCCGGAATGTATTTCGCCCTGGGGACCGGTAAACTGGTGCCGATGGAGCTGGTGAAAGAGGCGCGGGAAGTGCGGATGCCTGGGGTCCCCCCCGAGAGGCGCCGCAACTTCAACTTCGGCTTCTGCCTGTCCGACGACGGAAGCTGGCTCGGCCACGGCGGCTACGGCGGCAGCCTCGCCGGTTTCGATTTCCAGGGCGGCCTCGCCTATGCCGGCCTCAAGAACCGCATGAACTCCTCCGGCGCCGCCCCCGACGCCCGCGCCCTCCTCCGCGAAGCGTAAGGTTTCCCGACTCATGGTAGGGCGCTCTGTCCCCAGAGCGCAGTTCACCTTGCGAGAGTTATCGGGTATGAAGTCGAGGGGACCCGTAGTTGGGCTCTTC
>JAVBRV010000373.1:0-3632 GCA_031547585.1 Victivallaceae bacterium | reverse complement strand
AGAACGCCGCCCTGGATCGCCGCGCCGATGGCGACGACTTCGTCGGGGTTGACGCCCTTGTGGGGCTCGCGGTCGAAAATCGCCTTGGCGGTTTCCTGAACCTTGGGCATGCGGGTCATGCCGCCGACCAGGATCACTTCCTTGATCTTATCGGCCGCGACGTCGGCGTCCTTCATGCAGTTGCGGCAGGGGCCGTTGGAACGCTGCAGGAGGGGGTCGCAGAGCTTTTCGAGCTGCGCCCGGGTCAGGTTGAGGTTCATGTGCACCGGACCATCCTGATTCATGGTGATGAAGGGCAGGTTGACGTCGGTGGTCATGCTCGACGAGAGTTCGCACTTGGCCTTTTCGGCGGCCTCTTTGAGGCGCTGCAGGGCCTGCGGATCTTTGCGCAGATCGACGTTGTTCTCTTTCTGGAACTGTTCGGCGAAGAAGTTGATGATCGCCTGGTCGAAGTCGTCGCCGCCGAGGTGAGTGTCGCCGTTGGTGGCCTTCACTTCGAAGACGCCGTCGCCGATTTCGAGAATCGAGATGTCGAAGGTACCGCCGCCGAGGTCGTAGACCGCGACGATTTCGTCGCTCTTCTTGTCGAGGCCATAGGCCAGCGCGGCCGCGGTCGGCTCGTTGATGATGCGGAGGACCTCGAGGCCGGCGATCTTGCCGGCGTCTTTGGTGGCCTGGCGCTGGCTGTCGTTGAAGTACGCGGGGACGGTGATGACCGCCTGGGTGATGGTTTCCCCGAGATAGGCTTCGGCGTCGGCCTTCAGCTTCTGGAGGATCATCGCCGAGATTTCCGGCGGGGAGTAGAGGTCGTCGCCGACTTTGACGTGGGCGTCGCCGTTGGCGGCTTCGACGATCTGGTAGGGAACCAGTTCGCGTTCGTGGGTGGTCTCCGCGAATTTGCGGCCCATCAGCCGTTTGATCGAGAAGATGGTGTTGCGGGGGTTGGTGACGGCCTGCCGTTTGGCGGTCTGGCCGACCAGGCGTTCGCCGGACTTGGTGAACGCAACGATGGAGGGCGTGGTCCGGTTGCCTTCCGCGTTGGGGATGATTTTGTACTCGCCATGATCCATGACAGCCATGCAGCTGTTGGTCGTGCCGAGGTCGATGCCTAGAATCTTTGCCATAATGATATCCTTCCTTTCCTCTTCACGTGTTTTTTATTGAAAAACTGATTTCTGTCGGAAAATATAGCAAGGAGCGTGCCAACGGCTCCCGGAGAGCGTAAAATCCGGGGAAACGGGCGCAAAGTGTGCCAGATTGTCCCACCTGTGCCGCGCCCGGGTGTGACACTGGCGCCGTGTCTCACCGTTCGCGGGAGGCCAGCAGCTTCCGGGGGGAGACGCCGAAGAATTTGCGGAACTCGGTGGAGAAGTTGAGCGGATTCTCGTATCCGACTCGCTCGGCCACCTCTTTTATGAGGAAGTTGTGCTGGTGGAGCATCGCTTCGGCCTGGCGCATCCGGTGGGCGGTCAGGTAGCGGTGCGGCGTCATGCCGAAATGCTGCCGGAAGAGCCGGGTGACGGCCGATTCGCTGACGCCGCCCGCCGCGGCGAGATCGCCGACGGAGAGCTTCCCCGCGTATTTTTCGCCGACGAGCTCCAGCGCGGCAACGAGGGGCGGGGGGTAGATGTCCCCGGGGTCGGGGGAGGCGAGGTACTGGATGATCTCGTAACAGAGCTCCGACGCTTTCCGGCGGGCGGCGAGCATATGCGTCTCGGCCATCAGCTGCCCCAGCCGGGAGAAGCAGCCGTCGAGGTAGTCGGTATTGGTCGGCGAAAGGATCGTGCACGTGGAGAAGCCGCATCCCGCCAGGAGGGGGCCGAGCTGGCTTCCCCGGATAATGAGACCGATCTTTTCGCAGCGCTCCGGCGTCAGGAGCTCATAGTCGCTGCCGGGCGGCAGAATCAGCACGTCGCCCTTTTCGGCGATCCGGTACTCCTCTCCGTAATGGACCAGCTGCTCCCCGTTGAGGATGATGCCGATATTGAGGAACGGCTGGTTGATGCGGTGGAAATAGTAGCCCTTCCAGGTCCGGGTCCGGCAGTTTACGGAGCAATTGAGGATCATATCCTCCCGGTAATCGGCGGGCAGCCGGAAGTAGTAGCGGTACTCGTTCTCCACCGCGGCGTACCGCATCTCCTCTTCCCGGCGGAAAATCGCGGCCTTGTGCTCTTTCAGGAGCGAGTGGTCTTCCAGAATCTTCATTTACGGTTTTCCAAATGTATTACTGCTTTTTCAAATATAGTATAGCGGAAATCCACTTGTTTTTCAAATCAAATTTCCGTATACTATAAGCAAAACAAATAAAAAGGAGAAACTATCGTGCGGAAAAATTTCACCCTTATCGAACTCCTCGTCGTAATCGCCATCATCGCCATTTTAGCCGCCCTCCTCCTGCCGGCTTTGAACCGGGCGCGGGCGACGGCCAGGACCGCCTCCTGCGCCAACAACCTGCATCAATTCGGCAAGGCCTCCTTCATGTATATCAGCGACTACAACGGCTGGGCCCCGGCCAGCTATTTCAAGGGGGTGGGGTACTGGTACGCGATGTTCAAAGACTACTACGGCGTGACGGAGAAGAGCTTCCGCTGCCCCTCCGAAGCCTACTACGTCTACGGCCTCGCCGGAATCAATTACGGCATCAACGTTTTGAGCTTCGGAGCCTCGGCCGAAGACACCCAGAAGAAGATTCCGCAGAAAAGCGAGCGGATCAGCTCGTTTAAACGCGACTCCCGGCTGGTGATGTTCACCGACACTCCGCCGATGAGTCCGGATTATACCGGGAAGATCCGCCACACCTCGGGCAGCCCGGCGCTGTTCGAGTCGACCGCGCCCGTCGCCCCGGTCGCCAGCGCCACCTCCTGGTATCCCCCTTATGTGCGGCACGAGAACCGGGCCAACGCCGTGATGTTCGACGGCCATGTCAAGTTGCTTACGTATAACAATATGCGCTATCACCGCAGCGACCTCTACAACCCCTGCGTCAAGCAGTATACCGACAGCAATCTCGCGATCCGCAACCTCGATTGACCGGGGACGCAACGAAAATTCAGCGGCTTTCGCGCCCGGCCGGCGGCAAAAGCACGCAACCACTTTGTCATCATCCCAACGAAAGGCCCGCGTAACCATGTACAAAACCTCTCTCTTATTCCTCTTATTGTTCGCTTTTTCCGCCAGGGGGGCGGAGGTGACCCTGCTTCCCCAGGGCACCCCGAAGCCCACCGGTTCCGCCACCGCCGTGTATGACAAAGAGGGCGCGCTGACGGTGACCCTCAACAATCCGCACAACAACCCCGGGCTTCGGCTGCTGGCCCCCGAGGGGAGCAAATATTGGGATCTCTCGCGGGGGCGCTATTTCGCCGCCGACGTCACCAACCTCTCCGCCGAGCGTCAGGCGCGGGTCTTTATCCTGATCGAAACCGAAGTTCCCGGCAACAAAGGCCACCTCAACGCCGGAATCGCCCTGAATCCGAAGGAGACCCGGACCCTCCGGGTCGAGCTGCCGCATCAGTGGAAGTACGCCACGCCCGACAAGATTCCGGGCCAGCGCACCATCGACACGGCCAAGATCGTCTCGATCACCTTCAACCAGAAGGGCTGGTTCGAACCGGTCGAACCGCAGCTGGTGCAGG
>JAVBRV010000304.1:0-5108 GCA_031547585.1 Victivallaceae bacterium | reverse complement strand
GGAGTTCGACAACATCATCGACTCCTCCCACCTGGCCGGACTGCTCCTGGCCGGCGTCCGGAATCCCCTGCTGCTGGAGAAAGCCCGCCGCCGCCACCGGGAAGGACTCCCCGCCGCCGCCTTCCTCGACCGGGTCGAGGGAATCAGCTCCATCTCCTTCGACACCGGCGACTGCTGCCGCCGGGCGCTCGACCTCCTTTTCAAAGAAGGACGGCGGCGGATCGTGCTCCTCGCCGAACCCCGGATCCCCGAAGCTCCCCGCTTCGCCGCCATCGCCGCGGACTGCTGCCGCCTCTACGAGCTGCCGCCCGAAAATGTGCTGCTCCTCAACGGTACCGCCCGCGAAAACAGCGACCGGCTCCGGGAGCTCCTGGCCTTCGGCATGCGCTTCGACGCGGTGGTCGGGTTCCGCCGTTTCGATGAAATTTACCAGCTGGTCGGCGACCGCCTCGACCTCCGCGAAGAGTGCCGCATGGTCAACCTCGAATTCGTCCTCCACGAAGACCTCGGCTACACCGGGTACGGCATCGACCTCGACCTCGATGCCGCCGCCCGGAAGCTCATCCTCCACCTTCTGGCCCAACAGGCCGGGGAAAATCCTCCCCTGCTTGATGAAACCATTCCCTGCCATTTCAATCTGTATCAAGGAGGTCAGCCATGCTCCCCGCAAAGCAATTGAAAACGCCGTTCCGCTTCCGATCATTCACGCTTATAGAGCTTCTGGTCGTGATCGCCATCATCGCCATCCTCGCCGCTCTCCTGTTGCCGGCGCTCAACAAGGCGCGCGACCGGGGGCGGGCGGCCAAATGCGTCGCCAACCTGCGCCAGGTCACCCTCGGGCTCCTCGAATACAACAACGAATTCAAAATCGGAGTGAGGGCCGACGCTCCGACCTCGTACAACCCGGCATACGCCCGGTGGCAGACCATGGCAAACCGCTACATCACCCCTGGCGGCCCCATTAACCAGACAACGCATATCGTCGAAGCCGGCACCGGTTCGGGAGTCTGGCGCACGGTCGGCGTTTTCGCCTGTCCGGCGCAGACGACCCCCGATTATACGAAGCCGTTCCAGAACACCAACCATTACGGCCTCAACATCAATATGTCCACCTACGCCAGCAGCGGCAAGCGCGGTTGGAATTACAACCGGGTGAAAGCCGCCTCGAAACGCTTTATCGTCGGCGATATCTTCACCCTTCCCCTGCCGACGGACACGGGAAACGGCGTAGCGAACTATCCCAACCTCGACTTTCGGCACAACAACGCCATAACCGCAGGCTTCCTCGATGGTCACGTCGAAACCCGTCCGCGCCAGACCATCGGACCGGCGGAAGACGGCCAGGACACCCCCATGGGCTACTTCTGGGGTTACGGTTTAAAGGATTGAAAGGGTTAGAACTATGCTGAAATCTCTCGTACCGGCAGTGCTCCTCCTCGCCGTCTCCGCCGCGGCGGAAAGTCCTTACCCCCACAGTGCTTCCGAGGTCCCCCCTCCCCTCCGCTATCCGGCCGGAGCCCCCATCACCGGCGACCGCGACGGCAACTACCGGGTCGACGGAAAAATCCGCTGGCTGTTGGGAACGCAACCCCCCAGCGGCTATTCCCGGAGCGATGTGCTGCCGCGCCCCGCCGATCCCCCGGAACTCAACTGGATCTACCGTGAAACCCTCGATTACGATTCGGCCCAGCGGCTCGGCTTCGACACGCTTTTCCCCTACACCTCCTGTCGCTTCATCAATCAGTTTGCTCCGGGCCATCGCCGGGGCCGGATAACCGAGGACTTCAAGGAAGCCCTGGCCAAAATGCTCTCCTCCGGGCTGCCGCTGGTGGTAGATTACACCGCCACCCCGTGGAACCAGGGCAGCTTCAACTCGAAGGATCCGGAACTGCGCAAGCACCTCGCCGACGAAGCGCTCAACGCCTACCACCTGGGCGAAGGCAACCACTGGGTCGCCTACAACGTCTTCCACCCGGACGCCCGCAAGATCCTTCGGGCGATGTGGGAGGACGGCGTGCGGGAGTTCGAGGGCAAAAGCCCGATTCTCGCCTACGAGCTCTTCAACGAACCCGCCTACAACGACCCCGGCCCCTACAACCGCAAGCTCTTCGCCGAATATCTGGCGAAGCGTTACCGGACCATTGCCGTCATGAACCGGGTCTATGACGCCCGCTACGCGAGTTTCGAAGAAGCGGCGAACTTCAAGAACAAAAACGAAAACGCCGGACTCGCGGTCGACTGGTGCAAATTCATGGAGGAGGGCTTCACCGACCTCTGCCGCTTCGGCGCGGAAACCATCACCCGGTTGAAACCCGATGCACGCACCTCGGTCCAGCCGGGCGGCAACGCCCACTACCGGCAGGTCACCCGGAATCACGTCAACCCCTATGAAATCAACCAATTCATGGCGGCGATCTCGCTCCCCACGGCGGGCGGTATCAGTCCCCGGGGCGGCGACCGTCCGGCGGAGCGGGCCATCGACACCCCGGCCAACTCCCCCAATCTCGGCGAAGGGCTGCTGCAGCGTCACTTCTACCGGGCTACCAGCGAGGGGAAACCGATCCTGAACGGCGAACTCTATGTCGGGAACGACGCGAACACCATCCGCAACCGCTTCTGGCTGGACCTGTTGCGCGGCGTCAACGCCTCCTACGCCTTCAGCTGGTCCAAGCGCGCTTGGGATTGGCAGGACGAAGCCTCCGGCCGCCGCCGCGCCGAAATCGAACCCTATGCCATGGTCAACCCCTACAACCGGACCGACTTCCCGGCCCTGATGGCGGTTAAGAAAGAGATCTTCCGTTTCGGCGAATTTTTCATGCCCCGCGACCGTGGCGTCTCCTCCGAAGTCGCCATCCTCATCTCCTACCCGACCGAACGGCGTTCGGAGGCGATCGGCAACCTCGTCCGCAACGAGGTCACCGCCTACGCCGCCGCCCTCGATTTCTCGCACTTCGGCGTCGACGCGATCCTCGAAGAACAGCTCCCCGGGAACCGGCAGCAGCGTTACCGCGCCATCGTCGCCGTCGGCGTGCGCAACATCTACCCCGCCACCGCGAAATATCTGCTCGATTACGTCAAGGCAGGCGGCACCCTGATCCTCGCCCGCGAATTCATGAGCGAAGACGAGTACGGTCACCCCGTCGACTGGCAAGGGGCGCTCGACTTCACCTTCGAACGCGATGAAAAAGCCCCGACCGCCGGAATCAAAATGAAGCTGCCGAATCCGGAACTCCTCCCCGGCGCTCTCCAGGGCCGCAACACCCGGCGCATCACCCGGAACTCCGGCTGGGAAATCCTGGCCGAAACCGGCGGCGCCCCCACCCTCCTCACCCGGAAGATCGGCAAGGGCTCCATCTCGCTCGTCACCCCCGAAATGCAGGATTACCAGATCGCCGCCCAGCTCCAAGCGGTTCTCGGCCGGGCGGGAATCCGCCCCCGGGCGACCCTCCGCCGCGCGGCGGAGCGCGACCTCGCGGTCAATATCGAGCTCCACCCCGCCCGGCGCGGCAGCCGGACCGCCTGGTTCCTCTTCAACCACGACAACTACCCGAAGCTGGTCGACTTCAAGCCGGAAGCCCGGGGGCCCCTCTTCGACCTCTTGAACAGCCGGACGTTCACCTTGACCGCCGACGGTTCGGCGCGGGTGCTCCTCCCCGCCTTCGGCTACGCGATCCTGGGGAGCGGCCCCGAAGCGGAGTTCGCCGCTTTCGCTCCCTTCGCCCCGGCCGATCCGGCGGCGGAAAAGGTCCGCTTTGATGAGGCTCTCGCCGCCACGAAAAAGCGGCAGGAGGAGCTGGAGGCGGGGCGCTTCCGCTACCGGCCCGACCTCGCCCGGACGCGCACCCTCGACCTCCGTAAATTCTGCAACCGGGGCTTCCTTGACTCCGTGGAGGGCGACGGCAAAGGCGGCTGGACCGACCAGGGGCGCGAGAATTCATTGACCGGCGTGCCGTGGGGAGTGCATAATCTCCTCGGCGTGCCCTGCGATCTTATCCGCTTCGACGAAAATGACGACAAAACCTGCATCGTCCTCGCTTCGAAATCGCAGAAGGGGGCGCTGCCGGAGAAAGTCGAAGGAATTCCGGTGGGTGGCCGCGTCCGGGCGCTCTACTTCTTCCACACCGCCGCCTGGGTGGGCCTGAAGCAGCCGGCCATGACCTACCGCATCCACTACCGCTCCGGGAAGAGCCTCGACGTGACCGCCGTCTGCGGCCGCGACATCGGCAACTGGTGGCTCGACAGCAGCACCGCCCGGATCAACGCCTGGCGCAACACGCAAAACCGCGGCTTCCAATGCATGGAGTGGGTGAACCCGACCCCCGAAGATGAAGTCGCCACCCTCGACATTCTCTCCCCCGACAGCACCGTGGTGCCGATCGTCATCGCCATCACCGCCGAAGCATACACCCCGGTCAAAACCCTGGCGTGGCAGACCCTTACCGTCGCCCCGTGGGGGAAGTTGAAAGGGGAAGCCGCAAGCTCCGGCGGTGAGATCGTCGTCTCCGCCGAAAGCGATCTCTGGGCCGGCTTCATCTGCCGCCCGAAATCCGCCGCCGACGCCTGGAAGCCGACCCCCGAAGAGTGGAAAGAGGCCCGGCTGGTCTTTGAAATCAACGGCGGCCTGGACCGCTTCGGCAACCACAAGGGCGGCCAGCTCCTCGGCGTAACCCTGCGCGGCGCGGCAGAGGGGAAACCGGTGGCTTCGGAGCGGATCGACCTCCGGCGGCTGCTTGACCGGGCCCCCATCGACAGCGACCCCGAGAGCTGGCAGGAGGCCTCGATTCCCTTGCGGGAGTTCAAGAAGGCCGACGTCTTGAACGGCGTCATCACCGGCGTCGGCTTCCAGTTCCTCGGGACCGGCAACATCGCCGGCGTCGCGGCGCGGAACTTCCGGCTGATCATCCCCACACCTTAGAGCTTATCCCTAAATAAAGAAATGCCAGGATGCGAGGTATCGGGGAGTTCGCCGGAATTGCCGGCAACGTCACAGGGTAGTGCCGTCTGTCCGCAGACAGCACTACCCAATATCGCTCCGCCAAACGTTTAAAATGCATTTGGCAATTGCCCCTCCCGTAAAAAAAACGCAAAAATCTTCAGCGGCCCTCTTG
>JAVBRV010000444.1:0-6239 GCA_031547585.1 Victivallaceae bacterium | reverse complement strand
AATCTGGATGGCGAGGTGGAAGGCTACCGCTGCTTCCCGGTATAATTTCACTTTTTTCCCTCAAACGGCTTGCATTTTCTGCGGAGCCGTGTATATTAGAAAAATCAGGCCGGGATATAGCGCAGTCTGGTCTAGCGCGTTTGACTGGGGGTCAAAAGGTCGAGAGTTCGAATCTCTCTATCCCGACCATTTTTATTGCCTGAAAATCGACGAGTCATGAAAATGATTCGTCGATTTTTTTTATGCATTCGAAACGGACGCACAAAAAAACGCGCCGGGGAAATTCATTCTCCCGGCGCGTTTTGCTGTCGTGAGCGAAAGGTTACGCCTGGCGGGTCCGCCGGCGGCGGGCGGCGTACGCGCCCGCTCCCAGCACCAGCGCGACCGCCACGCCGGGCAACGGCTGCCCATTGGTGTTGCCCGCGGGGAAAGTCGGATCCGAACTCCAGGTCAGGGTAAAAGAAACGCCGGTCGTTTCGTAATAGGTAACGGGCCAACCACCCCACGGACTGGGATGATCAGTACCATAGCCGTAGGTGGAATTACCAGTGATTACGGTATCGGTAATCGTCAGGCCATCAAGAAGGAATATAGCATTTGTGCCACCATACCAGCTATCGCTGAACTTGAAATCCGCACTATTTTGCAGGGCAGCCCATGCATATCGCCCACTGTTACCGGCTGAAAATGCGTGTGCCACGATACCGAACGTATCACCCGCATTAAAGGAGTCCAAAGCGCTGGCGTACCCGTCTCCCCCCCAACGATCAAAGCCGCCAGTATAGGGCGAAGAAGTCGTCCAGAAACCGGCATTGTAAATCATTCGCCCCTGCGCCTCGTAGAACTGGACCTTTACATAACCAGCTTCATTGACGCGAAAGTCATAGGTCCCGTTGCTGTAGCTGACCACCTCCAGAGGAGCAGCGAAGGCGGAGACCGCGGCGAACGAGGCCAGAAGAAGAGTGATTTTTTTCATCATAACTGTGACTCCTTAAGAGGTTATGTAGCTATCGAAGGGTTACGCCTGGCGGTTCCGGCGGCGGCGGGCGACGTACGCGCCCGCTCCCAGCACCAGCGCGACCGCCACGCCGGGCAGCGGCTGCCCGTTGGTGTTGCCGGCGGAAAAGGTCGAGTCCGGACTCCAGGTCAGGGTAAAAGTGGCAGTGCGATTTTCGCGTACTATCCCATAATCACCGTCAAAACTATACATAAAATCCGTGGTCCCGGTAATCTGGGTATCTGTGATCGTCAAACGGTCATACATAAAATAATCTACATTACCATAGGACCACGGGTCGAGGCCATTCGTCTCCAGGGTATACCATTCGTATCCACGATATACATCCCTCACGCCACTGGCCCATACGCCGAAAGTCTCCCCTGCTTCAAGCTCAACAATATGGGGAACGGATACATGGATGGAGACATCGCTACCCGGACGATTGTAATAGAAATACCCCGCAAAAGCATTGACCGGATGCAGAGACTGATTGAAAGCAAACTCAAGCTTCAGATAACCGGTCTCATTGACGCGGAAGTCATAGGTCCCGTTGCTGTTGATGATCACCTCCAAGGGGGCGGCGAAGGCGGAGACCGCGGCGAACGACGAGGCCAGAAGAACGGCGATTTTTTTCATCATAGCTGTGACTCCTTAGAGGTTATGTATCGATCGAAGGGTTACGCCTGGCGGTTCCGGCGGCGGCGGGCGACGTACGCGCCCGCTCCCAGTACCAGCGCGACCGCCACGCCGGGCAACGGCTGCCCGTTGGTGTTGCCGGCGGGGAAAGTCGGATCCGCCCCCCAGGTCAGGGTAAAAGTAGTATTGACGTCCTGATACCCTATAATTGTATTTCCCCAAGAGGAACCGTACTCGACATAGGAAAATGTAAAGGTCGCGTCACCGGTAATCTGGGTATCGGTAATCGTCAAATCGTCATACATGAAAAGAGTATTGGAGTAGCCGGAGAATAACTTTACACTTGCATCATTGGTCAGGGTGAAAAACTGATAGCGACCATCCCAATCATACCTGATTCCTCTCCCCCATATGCCTAAGGTCGTTCCAGCCTGAAACTCAAGAATAAACGGCGCATTCGAAATGGCCTCCGTTTTGGAGTCCGGACGCAGAGTGCTGTAGTACCCTATATCGGGGAGATTATGCCAAGCAAATCCATAGGGATTCGGAGCATAGTTGCAAGCAAACTCAAGTTTCAGATAACCGGTCTCATTGACGCGGAAGTCGTAGGTCCCATTGCTGTAGCTGACCACCTCCAAGGGGGCGGCGAAGGCGGAGATCGCGGCGAACGACGAGGCCAGAAGAACGGCGATTTTTTTCATCATGACTGCGACTCCTTACGTTATGTGGGGCTGTCACTGGCTACTATATCATTAATAAGAAGCATGTCAATGCTTTTTCTCTACCGAAAAGATATTTATTTCAAAAAAAATGGGACATAGACGGGATTTTATGAAAAAATCGTTATAAAAAACACAAATCATCTTATCATTATTTCCAATAATACAACATTATTTTATCATTTATAGCATTTATGATTCCCACGTATCCTATTTTATCAAATCCGCAAAGACAAAAAAACACGCGGACGAAGATTTCTCCTGCGTCCGCGTGTTTTTTGACTTGGCTTACAAGGCCAGGATCAGCTCATCCTTCGGCTCCGTGCCTTCGAAGGCGGCGAAGACGAGGCTGAAGCGCCAGTTACCGGCGGGAATCCGGTACTGCGGCAGCGTCTGCTCGCCGCAGCTGTGGGTTCCCAAGCCGCGCTGGACCGCCGACAGGGTGACGATGGTCTCCGGGCGTTTCTCCAGCTCGTTGATGTGATAGGCGTTGAACATATCCTCCGCCGTGTACCGGAGCGCCTGGCATTCGGTCAGCGCCGGAGCCTTCATCAGGAGGCCCAGCTTGCCGTTGTTGAAGGCCGCCCAGCGCACTTTGGTGTGGTTGCCGCAATCCTGCGGCATCGCGTAGGGGACGAACTCCGCATCGGCCGTGGTGCAGAAGCGCGAGGGGATCGCCCCCGCGTCGCGGTCCGAGTAGTTCTCCATCGGCCCCAAGCCGAAGTATTCGAAGGACTCGAATCCGGCGGGCAGACGCCACTCCAGCGCCAGCCGGGGCAGATCCGCCAGCTCTGCCGGCACCTGGAACTCCAGGTTCGCCGCGAGGCGGCCCGCCGCATCCAGGCGGAATTCACGCAGGCAGGTCAGCACCGCGCCGTTCTTCGCCGTAAAACGCGCCGTCGAACGGGCGACGAACGCCTCCTGCAGCGTCTCGAACTTCACCTCGGAGATCTCCTCCTTCCAATCCGGGAGTCCATAGCGGACCAGCCAGGTGTAGGCGATTTTATCTTCGCGTTCGCGGCAGCTGTTGCGGATGCCGTCGTTGTCGGTGGTGGCGCGGAAGAAATTCAGAGCCACCGGCGCCGCCAGGAGTTCGGTTCCGCCGAAGGTCCAGGAAGTCGGCGTCCCGGCGGCGTCGAACGCCACCGTCGAAGCGCCCGCGCGGACCGTGCGCCCCTCGACGGCGAAAGCCGCCACGGGGAGCTGCACTAGGGGGAAGCCCTGTTCCGCCGGGAGGTCGAGCTGGATCGCCTCGTAACCGGTTTCAAACCCGGCCGGAGCGTAGATCGCCGCCTCTTTGAGGTGCGAGGTGAAGATCACCCACGCCTCTTCGCCGGGGCGCAGCCGGGGCCATTCGCCCGGAACCCGGAAGGTCGCCTTCTCACCGGGAAGCACCTGGCCGATCTCAACCCCGCCCTCGCGAACCGATTTCCCCCCCACTTCGATCCGAAAACGGAAGGCGAAGCGGTCGAGCGTGGTGAAGAAGTTGTAGTTCTCGATCTCGAAGGTCCGCGCCGCCATTTTCACCGGCCGGATCGTGTAGGGCTTGGCGAGATACTTGAACTCAAAAGCCATCGGGTGCGGCGTACGGTCCGCGGCAATCACGCCGTTGCCGCAGAAGTTATAGTCGTTCGGCGTATCGCCGTAATCGCCGCCGTAGGACCAGTATTTCCGCCCCGTGTCGTCGGTTTCGAGGAAGTTCTGGTCGACCCAGTCCCAGATGAAGCCGCCCTGAATCCGGCGCTCCTTGCGGAAAAGTTCGAAGTAATGCTTCAACGCGCCGTTGCTGTTGCCCATCGCGTGCGAGTATTCGCACATGATGAAGGGACGCGGGTCGTCGCCCTTCAGCCAGGCGTGGATGCTGGCGAAATCCGGATACATCGGGGTGATCGAGTCGGTGATGTCCTGGTTTAGATGGTCGGTCACCCAGCTGCGCCAATTGTTCTGGGTCGCCGGGCGCTTTTGCCAAATGTGGTAGCGCATGCCGCCCTCGTAGTGAACCCGGCGGGTCGGGTCGAAGCGGCGGATCCAGCCGGCGGCCGCGCCGTAGTTGGAGCCGGTTCCGGCCTCGTTGCCCAGCGACCACTCGAAGATGGCGGGGTGATTCTTGTCGCGCACCACCATCCGCGAAATCCGGTCGAGCATGGCGGGCAGCCACTCGGGGTCGTCGGGGATGAAGTCCCAATAAGCATGGCACTCGATGTTGGCTTCGCCGATGACGTAGAGGCCGTACTCGTCGCAGAGCGAAAGGACGCGCGGGTCATTGGGGTAGTGGCTGGTGCGCATGGCGTTGAAGTTGAACTGCTTCATCAGCTCGATGTCGCGCCGCATCACCTCGGGCGGCACCATCTTGCCGTGGACCGGGTCGAAGTCGTGGCGGTTGACCCCGAGGAACTTCACCGCCTTGCCGTTGATGAGGATGTTGCCGCCCTTCAATTCGACGGTTTTGAAGCCGATCCGGCAGCCGGTCGATTCGATCGCTTTGCCGTCGGCGTCGTGGAGGGTGACGGTGAGCTGGTAGAGGTTCGGCTCCTCGGCGCTCCAGGGGAGAGCCGCCGGAACCGGAATCCGGGCAAAGCCTTCGGCCATGCCGCGATTGGCCTGGATTTCGATCTTCACCGGTTCGGGGAAGACCATGTTTCCTTTGGCGTCGTAGAGGCGCGCCATGGCGGTCCAGCCGGTGGGATGCACCGGGACGCCGTAGTCGCCGTAGACCGTCAGCTCCAATTCGCCGTCGCGGTAGTCATTGACCAGCTGCGGCTTGGCGAAGAGGTCGCGGATGAACTCTTTGCCGGTGTGGTAGAGGTAAACGTCACGGTAGATGCCGGCCATCCACCAGTGATCCTGGTCCTCGATGAAGCTGGCGTCGCACCAGCGGAGGACGATCACGGTCAAGGTATTCTCGCCGGGCTGGACGAAGTTGGTGATGTCGAACTCCGACACCATCCGGGTATCTTTGGCCATGCCGACTTCCTGCCCGTTGACGTAGACGAAGTAGCAGCTCTCGACGCCGCCGAAGTGCAGCACGATCCGGCGGTCCAGCCACTCGCCCGCGAGGGTGAAGGTGCGCCGGTAAACGCCGGTCGGATTCTCGGCGGGGACGAAGGGAGACTGCTCCGGCCAGGGCATCTGGACGTTGGTGTAGTGGGGGAAGTCATAGCCCTGCCGGGTCCAGTTCGAGGGGACGGGCATGGGGTTCCACTGCAAGCCGGCGGCGGAGGAGGCGATATCTTCCTCCACTTCCTCGGGGCGGCCGTAGTGGCGGAACTGCCACTCGCCGTTGAGGCTCATGATCCGGGGGCAGTCGAAAGGCTCGGGCGTCGCGCGCCGGGCCTCCTCTTCGCTGCCGAAGGGGAAAAGCGTGGAGCGGGTCCGCAAACGGTTGACGCCGGTGCATTGCGGATTCTCCCAGAGGCGCTGCTTGCAATCGAAAAGTTTCATGATATATTTTCCTTTTGGTGGACGGAATATTATAAGATACGCCCGGAAACCAAAAAGGAAATAGCTCACTTGGGGAAATCAGATATGTTTTCTGGTAAAAAACCCGCCCCCTTCCTCGCCTACCGCTCCATCGGCCAGGGCGGCGGCGAACGCTACGGCGTCGGCGTCATCGACAAGACCGGCCACACGCTGGATTACCAGAACCGCGCCCACGGGGAGCATGTGATCGTGCTGATCATGACGGGGGGCGGACGCTATGTCAACCGCGAAGGCGCCGCCTGGGAGCTTCACGAAGGCAGCGTCTTTCAGCGCTTCCGCAACATTCCCCACTCGAATTCGATCGCTCCGGGGCCCTACCGAGAATGCTTCCTGCAACTGGGGCAGTCGATGGCGGAGCTCCTTCAGTCGACCGGCTTCGTCGATCTCGCGCGCCCGGTCTCCGA
>JAVBRV010000183.1:0-18759 GCA_031547585.1 Victivallaceae bacterium | reverse complement strand
TTCTCTGTCTTGACTTTCGGTTGGGGGGGGGGGGGGGTGGTGGTGGGGGGGTGTTCTGCGCCCCCCCCCAATTCCCATCGTGCAATACGTATATCACGTTGGGAGCTGCCTTGTAACATCACGTCTCCGGCCGCAGGCTTTGAAATGATTCTTTCAAATTCTTTCAAAAACTTGCAAAAGTAAAAACAAATGCTACATTATCTTTCATCATGGAGAATAATCGCGGCATTTCACGAAAACTTCTGTCTCCGGAGCGCGAGGAGCGAATCCTCGCCGCCCTGGGCGACGGCCTGCGCACGATTACCGAACTCTCGACCGAGCTCGGAGTTTCCGAGGCGACGATCCGGCGCGATCTGCAATCGCTCGAGCGCCGGGCGTTGGCGGCGCGGGTCCACGGCGGCGCGGTCCGCGCCGACTCCGGGCGCGGCGAGCCCCTCTTTCACGAGAAGACCAACCTTCGCGCCGCTCAAAAAGAAGAGATCGCCGAACGCGCTCTTGCCCTGATCGAAGAAAACGACGTCATCTACCTAGACGGCGGCAGCACCGTTCTCGCGCTGGCCCGGCGGCTGGGGGCCTTCCGGCAGCTGACGGTCGTCACCAACTCCCTCATGGCCGCCTCGGAGTTGATGGAGAGCGGGCATAAACTGATTTTGATCGGGGGAGAATTCCGGCCGCTTTCGCGCACTATGGTCGGCCCCCTCACCCAGCCGGCGGCCGAAGCGCTGACGATCGGCAAAGCCTTCCTCGGCACCATCGGCATCACCGAAAGCGGACTCTGGACCACCGACCCCGGCGAAGCCTTCACCAAGAAACTCATCATGCGCCGCTCCGAAACGGTGATTCTCCTGGCCGATTCGGGCAAATTCGGGCGCACTTCTCTCGCGGAGTCGGGGGCGCTCGGCGACCTCGACATCGTCATTACCGATCGCGATTTATCCGGCGAATACCGGAAGCTCCTTAAAAAACAGAAAATCGAAGTTGTCACCCAATAACAAGGAAACAGACGATGGCAAACAACTATTTCAGCGATCTCGGACCCGATTTCAAGAAGAAAACCGTCAAATTGAAGCCGATTTCGGCCTATGCCTACGACAAGGCGCTGGTCGACGAATTCAAGGCGAAGAAAATCACCAAGGCCGAAGCCGCCGAACTCTACGAGTCGATGCTGGTGATCCGTGAATTCGAAGAGATGATCCTGAAGTGCCGCACCGGCGCCTACGAAGTCATCAGCGACTACGAGTACCGCGGACCGACCCACCTCTCCATCGGCCAGGAAGCCACCGCCTCCGGCGTCTGCTCGCTGCTCTCCATCGACGACCTCATCACCAGTACCCACCGCGGCCACGGCGACTCCATCGCCAAGGGCTTCCACGCCATCCGCCGGATGAACGAAGAACAGCTCCGCGCCCGCTGCCCCGAATTCGCCGCCCTCGCCGGTGAAGAGCTCCGCGAAGCGGTTATGGAAGATCACGTCTTCCGCACCATCGCCGAACTCTTCGGCAAAGAGGACGGCTACGGCAAGGGCCGCGGCGGCGGCATGCACATCGCCGACTTCCGCGTCGGCCACCTCGGCGCCAACGCCATCGTCGGCGGCGGCATTCCGATCGCCACCGGCGCGGCCATGGCCTGCCGCATCGAGCCGGAGTGGAAGAACCGTGTGGTCTGCTCCTTCGCGGGCGACGGCGCCTACTCCAACGGCGTCGTTCTGGAATCGCTCAACTGGGCCAGCCAGGATCAGTTCAACGGCCCCCTCGCCAAGACCAAATTCGGCCTGCCCGTCATCTACTGTCTCATCAACAACCACTTCGGTATGACCGGGCGCGCCGACGGCGAAGTCAACGGCGTCGATTGCCTGGCCCGTCGCGGTGCCGGCTTCGACAACGACAACATGCACGCGGAAGTGGTGAACGGCATGGACGTCATGGCCGTCCGCGATGCCATCGCCCGCGCCCGGGCGATCATCGCCGCCGGGGAGGGCCCCGTCCTCCTCGAATTCGACACCTACCGCTACTACGGCCACTCCCTCTCCGACCCGCGCAACGAGTACCGCACCCGCGAGGAAGAGGCGCGCTGGAAGGACGTCGACCCGGTGACCACCTTCCGCACCCGCGTCCTCGGCGCGAAGATCATGAGTGAGAAAGAGCTGAAGGCCGTCGAAGAGAAGGTCGCCGCCCGGAACGCCCGCGCCGCCCGGCGCGCCGCCGACTCGGCCGATCCCGACGCCGTCGACGTCATCAAGTACATGTACACCGACTCCGACAGCGAAACCGTCCCCGAGAAGTTCGCCAAGGCGACCGTCCAGCTCGACGACCCGGTTCCCGTGGTCAAGCGCGACGCCAACGGCATGATCAACTACCGCGACGCCATCAAGGAAGGCATCTGCGAAGAGATGCTCCGCGACCGCCGCGTGGTGCTCTTCGGTGAAGACGTGGCCGAATACGGCGGCGCCTTCAAGCTGTCGAAGGGCATGATCGACGCCTTCGGACGCGACCGCGTCTTCAACACCCCCATCTCCGAAGCGTGCATCTGCGGCGCGGCCGTCGGCATGGCGATGACCGGCTACCGTCCGGTCGCCGAGCTCATGTACATGGACTTCGCCCTGATGGCCTCCGACCAGATCTCCAACCAGGCGGCCAAGTGGCACTACATGACCGGCGCTTCGACCGAAGTCCCGATGGTGGTCCGCTGCAGCGTCGGCGGCGGCAAGGGCTACGGCGGGCAGCACTCGCAGTCGCTCGAATCGATGTTCGCGCACATTCCCGGCACCTACGTGGCCTACCCCTCGAACCCCCGCGACGCCAAGGGCATGATCAAGACCGCCATCCGGACCAACAACCCGGTGGTCTTCGTCGAAGGTCAGCTCCTCTACAACGTCAAGGGCGTGGTTCCCGAGGACGATTACACCGTTCCCTTCGGTGTGGCCAACGTGGTCCGCGAAGGCAGCGACGTCACCGTGGTGGTCTGGGGTCCGGCCGTGGCCGATGCCCTGAAGGCCGCCGACCAGCTCGCCGCCGAGGGGATCAACCTCGAAATCATCGACCCCCGCACCCTCGTTCCCTTCGACTGGGAAACGGTGTTCGCTTCGGTCCGCAAGACCGGCCGCTGCATCGCCCTCAGCCAGTGCGTGGATATCGGCAGCTTCACCGGCGAGATCGTCTCGCAGGTGACCGCCAACTGCTTCGACGCGCTCGACGCGCCGGTCCTCAAGATCGGCGCCAAGAACGGCATCGCTCCGCAGGCGTACACGCTGGAAGCGGCCTTCCTGCCGAGCGTGGCCGACATCGTCGCCGCCGTCAAGAAACTCTACGCGTAATCCGGGGAGAAGGAACCACATGGCTACGAAAATTCCGGTTCCCAAGCTGGGACAATCCGAAGAGACCGTGACCATCGCCTCCTGGCAGGTCAAAGAAGGCGCTGTGATCAAGAAGGGCGACGTGCTCTTCCAGGTCGAAACCGACAAGGCCGTCCTCGACGTCGAATCGCAGTTCGAAGGGACGATTCTCAAAATTGTCACCCCGGCCGGCGTCGCCGTCCCGGTGATGACTACCGCCGCCGTGATCGGCGCGCCGGGCGAAGCCGTCCCCGCCGAAATGCTGGCGGCTCCGGCTGCCGCGCCCGCTCCCGCAGCGGCTCCGGCCCCGGTGGCCGCCCCCGCCCCTGCGGCGGCCCCGAAAGCCGCGGCTCCCGCGGCCGCTCCGGTTGCTGCCCCCGTGGTTGCTGCTCCCGTAATGGCGGCCCCCGCCCCGGTTGCGGCTCCGGCGAAGAAGCCGGTTTCGCCCCGGGCGAAGAGCTTCTCGCGCGATTTCCTCATCAATGTCAACAAGGTTCCGGCCGCCGGAACCCGGGTGACCGAGAAGGACGTCAAAGCGTATCTCGAAAGCACCGGCTACTTCGAACGCAAGATCACCCCGGTGGCCCTCAACCTCGCCAAAGAGGCGGGGGTCGAGATGGTCGAGCTGGAAGGCTCGGGCGACCAGGGCCGGATCATCGCCGAAGACGTGAAGAACGTTCTTCTCGAGCGTCCGCAGCCCTTCAACAACATGCGCCGGGTGATCGCCGACCGGTTGACCAAGTCGAAGCAGACGATTCCGCACTTCTACGTCACCGTGGCGGCGGATCTGTCGGCGGTGATGGCCAAGCGCAAGGCGCTGAAAGCCGAAGGGATCAACCTCTCGGTCAACGTCTTCGTCGTCAAGGCGGTGGCGCTGGCCCTGAAGGAGTTCCCGCTGGTGAACTCGGTCTGCGACGGCAAAAGCGTTTCGCGCCGCGCCAAAATCAACGTCGGCATGGCCGTCTCGGTGGAGAACGGTCTGGTGGTTCCGGTGATCCGCAACGCGGACGTCAAAGCCCCCGACGAAATCCAGGCCGAATCCGCCGAACTCGCCGAAAAGGCGCGCACCGGCAAGCTCAGCCCCGACGAAATGAAGGGCGGCACCTTCACCATCTCCAACATGGGGATGATGAACGTCGAGTGCTTCGGCGCCATCATCAACCCCGGCGAAAGCGCCATCCTCGCCGTGGCGAGCTCGGTGCCGACCCCGGTGGTCCGCGACGGCGAAATCGTCGTCCGCGACATGATGAAGATGACCCTCTCCGCCGACCACCGCGTGGTGGATGGCGCCATGGGAGCCGCCTTCGCCAACCAGGTCCGCGCCAACCTTGAAAACGCGGCCCTCTGGGACGCCGTGATCTGATCCGTCAGTTCATTCCAAAGCCGCATCGGGAAGTCCCCGGTGCGGCTTTTTTCTTGACAAAGCGGAAAGATATGCTATCTTCTTAGTATTCCCCGATTTCGGGACAACACCCGGATTCGTGAAGAATTTTCGGCGATCAATATTGCCCATTGGCCGCCATGTAGTTGCGAAAAAGCCTCTCCTCACCCCAGCGGGTGAGGCTGCGTTTTTTCACAGCCACCAGACGACCAAGCGGCAACATTGCTCATCCGAAAATTCTTCACGAAGCCGGGTAACATGAAAGGTGCCTGCCATGAGTCAGGAAAAGTTTGCTTCCACCGCCGCCCTCATCATCTCCATCCTCGCCCTCATCGTCGCCGCCGCCGGCTTCATGACCTCCTCCGGCTCCTTCGCTTCCGCACCCGCCGCCGCTCCCGCTCCCGGCGGACCCGGCGGCGGTCAGCGCGGCGCTCCCGGTGGCGGAGGTCCCGGCGGTCCGGGCGGCGGCGGACGCGGATTCACCGTCACCCCCGAATTCACCGCCAAATACCAGGAACGCGTCGCCCTCCTCACCACCCGCCTCCAGGAACTCGAAAAATCCAAGGCCGCCGCCGACCAAGTCGCTCAGGCACGACTCGCCCTCGACGAAGCAAAACTCGCCCAGGCACGACTCAACGAAGGACGACGCCCCAACGCCTCCTTCATCGACGCCCTCCTCGCCGTCCGCAACGCCATCGACCCCATCACCCGCAACCAAGCCGAACTCCGCGTCATCGAAACCTCACGGCGCATCGGCGAAGACGAAATAAAACAAGCCGAAACCCTGCTCAAAAACTACCCCGCCACCCCCCTCTCCCCCGAAATCCTCCAAAACCTGCTGGCCCTGGAGCCTCGCCGCTGATGCGTTAAAGGGAGCCGGCGAGGTGGCCGGTGCTGAAGGACCATTGGAGGTTGTAGCCGCCGCAGGGGGCGTTGACGTTGATGATTTCGCCGGCGGGGTGGAGGTGTTTGAGGGTGCGGCTTTCGAGAGTGCGGGGGTTGATCTCGTTGGGGGGGATTCCGCCTGAGGTGGCCATGGCTTTGGGCCATCCTTCGGAACCGGTGATAACGATGGGGAGGTTGGAGAGGTTTTCGAGGAGTCGCCGGCGGCGGTTGTTGTCGAGCCGGGCGGCGGGGATTCCTTCACAGTCGGCGAGGCGGATGACGGTTTCGGTGAAGCGGCGGGGGAAGTGCCCGGCGATGAGGTTGGCGATGGGGCGTTGGCCTTCGGACTGGCGGCAGCGGTTGAGTTCGTTGGTCCAGAAGGCTTCGTCTTTGCCGGCGTCGGGCTGGAGGCGGATAACGGCTTCCGGTTCAGTGAGCAGCTTCCGGTTGACGGCTCCGGAAAGGTCGAGGATGGCGGGTCCGGAGAGGCCGTGCTCGGTAAAGAGGAGCGCTCCCTGGTCGGGCGTTTCGTTTTCAAAGCGGACTTCGGCGTCGGGGAGGACGATTCCCGTGAGGGTTCCGGGCCAGGCTTCCTGGGTGCGGAGTCCGACCAGGGCCGGAACCGGTTCGACGATGGAGTGCCCGGCCTGGGCGGCCAGGCGGTATCCGGCGCCGCGTCCGCCGAGTTCGGGGTAGCCGTTGCCGCCGCAGGCCAGGACGAGGCGGCGGCAGTGGAGGGGGCCGTCGGGGGTCATCACGCCGGTGACGGCGCCGTCCTTTTGCAGCAGTTCGAGGGCGGGGGTATTGCAGCGGATTTCGACCCCGAGGCGCTGGGTTTCGTTGAGGAGGGCGACCAGGATATCGCGGGCGCGCTCCGACTCCGGGAAGACGTGGAAGCCGTCGGTCACGCGGGTGGGGACGCCCCGGTCGTGGAACCATTTCCGCAGCTCTTCCGGGGGGAAGGCGAGGAGGGCGGGGCGGATCAGGCGCGGATTGGCGCGGAAACGTCGGGCCATTTCCTCCGGCGGCAGGATGTTGGTGAGGTTGCATTTGCCGAAACCGGTGGCGAGCAGCTTCCGTCCGGCGGAGAGGAGGCATTCGAGGACCATGACGCGCGCGCCGTTTTTCGCGGCGGTCACTGCGGCCATCAATCCCGCCGGACCGGAGCCGATGGCGATGAGATCATATTCCATGATTTGCTCCCGGGAGGAAGGGGAAAATGCGTTCGATATCGCCCGCGCCGATCACTGCCAGCACCCGGGGGGCGCCGTCGCTTTCAAGCGCGCGGGCGGCGATTTCCGACCAATCGGCTTGCAGGAATTCCGCTTTCGGACCGATTTTCGCGGCGAGATCGCCTCCGTCCTTCGGCCCTTTTTCGCACCAGGCGGCGAAGACCGGCGCGATGATGACCCGGTCGGCCTTGGCGAGTTCAAGCGCGAAAGCGTCGAGATATTTTTCCAGCCGCGCGTAGCGGTGGGGCTGAAAAATGACTTCGAGCCGCCGCCCCGGCCAGGCGGAGCGGAGGGTGACGAGCGATCCGGCCAGTTCCGCCGGATGATGCGCGTAGTCCTCGATCACCGCGAGTTCGGGCGATTCGTAGCGGAGGGTGAAGCGGCGGGCGACGCCGGCGAAGTCTTCCAGCGTCTGAAGGGCGGCTCCCCCCTCCACGCCGAACTCCGCCGCCGCCCGGATGGCCAGGCGCGCGTTCCAGGCGTGAACCCCGTGCCAGCGGCCGCAGGGGAGGTCGGAAGACTCCAAGCGAATCGCCCCGGGGTGCTCCGCGAACAGCCGGTCCGTGAGGGGCGAAGCGTAATACAAAAGTTTTACCGAGCGGGCGGCGAAGGTGCGGAAGTTCCGGTGCAGCGCCTCTTCGCCGCCGACGCTCCAGGCGTGGTCGTCGTCGAGGTTCGGCACGATTCCAAGATATGGCGTCACCAGCGTGTGGGTCCCGTCGGATTCATCGACTTCGGAGACGAAGATGTCGTCCCCCTTCCCAGCCGACGAGGAGTCCCCCCGCTGCAATGCCGCCCCGATCAGGAAACCAGGCTCCAGCCCCGCTTTGACCAGAATGTGCGCCAGCATGGCCGTGATGCTGGTCTTGCCGTGCGAGCCGGAGATCGCCGTCAACCGGCGGTATCCCCCCGCCAAGCGCGCCAGAAACGCCCCCCGCGACAGCTCTTCGATGCCGAGTGTGCGGGCTTTGGCGCGTTCGGGGTTCTCCTTCGGCACCGCCGAGGAGTAAACCACCAGTTCGGTTCCGGGTTCAAGGTAGGCCGCGTCGTGGCCAATATGGATGTATGCGCCTTTTTCAGCCAGAGCGCGTGTTTTACCATTCGCTTCGCTGTCGGAACCGGTGACCGTTTCCCCCCGCGACAGCGCAATCGACGCCAAGGGAGCCATCCCCGCCCCGCCGATACCGATAAAATGAATCTTCGTCATTTTGTGTCTTTTCTCCGTATTGCCCCCGCTTGCCCTCCATAGCGCGAAACGCGGCGGAGGGTGGGCCGGGTGGGCGAGAGGGTAGCTGGCTGGGCGCGAGTAAAAACGGTTTCCGGCTGCGGCTCCGCGCGCTGGGCTCATAAAAAGGCAGGCTGCGCCGCCTTTTTATGGCAGCGCTCCGCCGGTTGGTACTACTTGAGGGATCGCGTTTCGCTTGCTGAAAATTCTTTCAGCAAGCGACCAGCGCTGTCCGCGCGCTGGACTGCGTCCCGGCTCGGCCGGGGGCGCACGACCGCTTTGCGGTCTATTTTTTAGATTTTTTCTTTTTTTAAGAGTCGAGCTCGAACTGCGTGTCGTGCAATTTGCGGTACAACCCGCCCCTCTCCAGCAGCTCCTGGTGCGTTCCCGACTCGGCAATCCGTCCCTGATCCAGCACCAATATGCAGCTGGCATTGCGGATCGTACTCAAACGGTGCGCAATCGCAAACACTGTGCGGTTCGCCATCACCCGGTTCAACGCCTCCTGAACCAACTTCTCCGTCACCGTATCCAAAGCACTCGTCGCCTCGTCGAGAATCAAAATCGGCGGATTCCGCAGAATCGCCCGCGCAATCGCCACCCGCTGCTTCTCCCCACCCGACAGCTTGAAGCCCTTTTCGCCCACCTCGGTGTCGTATCCCTCAGGATGGCGTCCGTCAACGATGAAGCTGTGCGCATTCGCCAGCTTCGACGCCTCAATGACCTCCTCACGCGTCGCACCCGGGCAACCGTAGGAAATATTGTGCGCGATCGTGTCGTTGAAGAGCACCGCATCCTGATTCACCACCCCGATCATCTTGCGGAGCGACGAAATCCGGTAATCGCGCACATCCACCCCGTCAATCTTCACCGCCCCGTCCGTCACGTCGTAAAAACGCGCGATCAAGTTGGCGATCGTCGTTTTGCCGGAACCGGTCTCCCCCACCACCGCCACCAGGCTGCCCCGGGGAATGGTGACGTCGACCCCCGCCAGAATCTTCCGCTCGCCATAGGCGAATTCGGCCTTCTCCAGCGTGATGGCCCGCTCAAAAGAGGGCAGCTCCTTCGCGTCCGGCTTCTCCGGCAGCGAGGTGTCGGTGTCGATGAGGGCAAAGAAACGGTCCGCCGCCGCCATCGAACGCTGCATCTGCGGGAACCACTTCGAGAGATCCTTCAACGGGCGGTAGGCCATGAACGCCGGCGCCAGCAGCGCCGCCAGCTCCGTCACCGAAACCCCCTGGCTGTAGGAGTAAAGCAGGAACACCAAGGTCGCCGCCACCGCCACCACCTCCATCGCCGGAGACACGAGAAGCTGCAAATGCAGCGCCCGGATCACTTGCTCCAGGTAGCTGCGGTTGATGACCTTAAAGCGCTCGACTTCCGCCGCTTCGGTGTTATAGGCCTTGACTACCCGGATGCCGGTGAACACCTCGTGCATCCGCGAAATCACCTCGGCGATCCGCGCGAAACTCTTCTTGTACACCTTGCGGATCCGCCGCCCGAGCGCGTGCACCGGCAGAATGGTGAGCGGCATTCCAAGCAAGAGAATCACCACCAGCGAATAACTCTGGTATTCGTGGCAGGCCACCAGAATCGCCGCGAAACAGGCGACGATCTGAATCGGCGCGCTGGTGACGTCGGCAAACGAGGTCGAAACCGCGTTCTCGATGGCGGCGGTATCCTGGGTGCTGCGGCTGATCAGGTGGCCGACGTCCATGTTGCCGTAGAAGCGCATCGACTGGTTGACCAACTTCTCGAACACCTCTTCGCGAAGGTCCGAAACCACCTGCGACCCCACCTGGCGAACGCAGTAGTTATTGATGTAATGAGCGACGTTCTTCACGATCCAGGCCAGCACAAACACGATCATGTAGATGGCGAAAATCTGCCATGCCGGGCGGCCGTTGTCGCTGACCGCCTCGAAGCGGAAGTCCGCGGGCCAGGTGACGTGAATTTCACGCTCCTCGATCGTGTAGGGGAGGCGGTACTTCTTGCCGAAATCATCCGCCTGCTTCAGAATCGCCCGCATCTTGGGGTCGTCGCCGGGAGGCGGCAGGAGCTCCTGCCGAACCGTTTCCAGCCGGTCTTCGGCGGAGAGTCCGGACGCCGCCGCCGCCTGCAACAGCTTCTGCGGCGAGGGCTGATCCGTCTTCACCGGATTCAGCACCAGTGATACCGCCGCCTGCCGTTCGGCGGCGGAGAGCGCCGGATCATCGGCGATGCGGAGAATCTCCCGGGCGGCGGCGGCTTTCGCCGTGCCCGGAGCTTCCGTCGACGAGGGATCCACCACGCCCACCAGCCGCGGAATCATCATCAAGCTGACAAACAGCGAACCGCCCACCAGGAAACCGGCGGCGATGCCGATCGTCAACCGCAGCCAGTAAGGGCGGGTATAAGCCAGCAACCGCAGATAACTCTGCGCTGCGAACTCCCGTTCGTTTTCGGCGTGACGTCCCATTGGATTCGTTTACCGGAAGAAGCGGGCGATGGTTTCGACCACGTAGCCGCGCTGCTCATCCGTCGACTCCGGATAGATCGGCAGCGCCAGCACTTCGGCGGAAGCGCGTTCGCTCTCGGGGTAATCCCCCGGCTTGCCGCCGAGATCGCGGAAGCAGTTCTGAAGGTGGAGCGACAGGGGGTAGTAGACCGCGCAGCCGACGCCGTTCTCCAGAAGGAAGGCGCGGAGCGCGTCGCGCTTGCCCCCGGCCACCCGGATCACGAACTGGTTGTAGATGTGGCGCACGCCGTAAGCAGCTTCCACCGGCAGCGAAATTTTGCCGTCGAGGCCGGCGGCGGTGAAGAGCTTGCGGTAGTGCGCGGCGTTCTTCTGCCGGGCTTCCGACCAGGTGTCGAGGTCGCGCAGCTTGATCGACAGAATCGCCGCCTGCAAGGCGTCGAGCCGGAAGTTGCCGCCGACGTAGTCGTGCATATAGGTTCCGCTCTGGCCGTGGTTGCGGAAAATCTTGAGCAATTTCCCCTTCTCCGCGTCGGCACAGGTGACGAGTCCGCCGTCGCCGAAGCAGCCGAGGTTCTTGCTCGGGAAGAAGCTGAACGCGCCGTAATCGCCGATGGAACCCACCCGGCGGCCCTTGTATTCGGAGCCGATCGCCTGGCAGGCGTCTTCGATGACGATGAGCTTATGCTTGCGGGCGATTTCCATGATGGGGTCCATATCGGCGGCCTGGCCGAAGAGATGGATGGGAATGATCGCCTTGGTGCGCGGAGTGATTTTCTCTTCGATCTTCGCGGGGTCGATATTGTAGGTCTCGGGGTCGATGTCCACAAACACCGGCTTCGCGCCCACCCGGACGATCGCGCCCGCGGTGGCGAAAAAGGTGAAGGGGGTGGTAATCACTTCGTCGCCGGCCTTGATTCCTTCGACCATGAGGGCGATGATGAGCGCATCCGAACCGCTGGTGAGGCCGACGGAGCAAGTGCTGCGGCAGTAGGCGTTGAGTTCGGTTTCGAGTTTTTCAACCTTATTGCCGAGAATGAACATCTGCGAATCGCAGACGGCGGCGACTTCAGCCAGAATTTCTTCTTTCATCGAGGCGTACTGCGCCTTCAGATCAAGCAATGGAACCTGCATGGTGATTTCCTCCGGGAAAAAACGGGTGTAACGGTCATTCTTATACTATAGCTCTCTTTTGCTCAACTTGCACCTTCGATTGTGATTTTTTTCGCATTTTCACGGCCGCAAAGCCGAAAAGACTTTAAAAAATCCGGATGTGTGGTATTATAAGAAGAAGTATTATTTTCTAAAAATTCCAACCCACGGGAATATGAATTATGCGTAAGAGATTACTGGCCGCGACCTTGTTCCTGGCTTTCGCCGGGTTCGCGGTTTTTGCCCTCTACATGCTGCGGGTCGAATCCGCGGCGGCGGCCGAGCCTCCGGCGCGCGTCGCCGACGACCGCAGCGAAGAGGAGATGAAGTTCATCACCATGATGACGAACCGGATCTTCAGCACCTACCACTACCGGAAGCTGAAGCAGGACGACGACTTTTCGCAGCGGCTTTTCGACCGCTACTTCCTCGCCCTCGACCCCAACCGGATCTACTTCACCGCCGCGGACGTCGAGCGCTTCGCCCCCTACCGCGACCGGCTGGTCGAAATGCTGAAAAACGGCGATAACTCCTTCGCTTTCGGCGTTTACGATCTTTTCTGCGAGCGCAACCGCGAATTCTACACCTTCTCCATGGAGCGGCTGAAGCAGCCCTTCGACTTTACCCTCGACGAAACCTACATGCCCGACCGCTCCAAAGCGCCCTGGGCCGCCGACATGGCCGAACTCCGGAAGCTCTGGGAGAAACGCCTGAAAAACGACATCCTCTACTACCGTCTGCTCAACCGTTCGGTCGAAGAGGCCAAAGCCGCCGGGAAAAACAAGAACGGCACCTCCGCCTGGAGCAAAACCCCCGAAGAACGGGTTTCGCAGCGCCTGCGTGACATCAACAACGCCCTCGAGAAAAGCGACCGCGTCGACGTTCTCGGCGGCTTCCTCAACACCCTGGCCGGATTGTACGGCCCCCACTCCAACTACCTCTCGCCCAAGCGCGATGAAGATTTCACCATCGGCATGCAGCTTTCGCTCACCGGCATCGGCGCCACGCTGACCAGCGACGGCGGCTACATCAAGGTGGTGGCCATCGTGCCGGGCGGTCCCGCCGCCCGCGACGGGCGGCTGAAGGTCGAAGACCGCATCATCACCGTCACCCAGGAGAACGGCGAAGCCACCGACGTCATCGACATGCCGGTCGGCAAGGCCGTCCAGTACATCCGTGGGGCGGAGAATTCGAAGGTGACCCTCACCATCCTCCCCGCCGAAAAGGGAGCCAACGCCATCCCCGAAAACCTCACCATCGTGCGCGGATTGGTCCGGCTGGTGGAGAGCGAGGCCAAGGGCGAGATCAAATTCCTGCCCGGCCCCGACGGAGTCAACCGCAAGGTCGGCGTCATTTCGCTGCCCAGCTTCTACATGGATTACGAAGCGGCCATGCGCGGCGACAAGGATTACAAGAGCTGTTCCCGCGACGTCAAGCGGATTCTCGAGGGCTTCAACCGCGAAAAGGTCGACGCGGTGGTCATGGATCTGCGGCGCAACGGCGGCGGCTTGCTCTCGGAAGCGATCAGCCTCACCGGGCTCTTCATCACCACCGGTCCGGTGGTTCAGATCCGCAACAGCGACCGCAAGGTCGAAGTGCGTTCCGACGAGGACCCCGCCATCGATTACACCGGTCCTCTGGTAATTTTGGTGAGCAAGCTGACCGCGTCGAGTTCGGAGATTTTCACCGGCGCCCTTCGCGACGCGAAGCGGGCGGTGGTGGTCGGCGACAGCCGGACCTTCGGCAAGGGGACGGTCCTCGACGTGGTTCCGCTTGAGCGTTACCTTCGCTACATCGGGCGGAAGTTCCAGGCCGGATCGGCCACCTATGAAACGGCGATGTTCTACCGTCCTTCGGGCGGATCGGTGCAGCAGCTCGGCATTGAGCCGGACATCCGGCTGCCCTCCCTCACCGACGAGCTGGAGATTGGTGAAATGTTCATGGATAACCACTTGCCATGGGATGCGATCGGCAAGGTGAAGGTGACGGCGTACGATCCGAAGCTGGAGGAGAAAATCACGCTTCTGCGCGAAGTTTCCGGGAAGCGGATGGCGCACAACGCCGATTTCCGCAAGCTCCAGACCCGCATCAAGTTGCTCAACCAGTATAAAAACCGCAAGGAGGTTTCGCTCAACGAGGAGACCCGGTGGAAAGAGTACCTGGGCGAGAAGGAGATGCAGGAGGAGACCGAGAAGCTGTATCAGGATGAGACTGCACCTGAAAATAAAGATGAAAAGTTCGACCCGGTGCTGGATGAAGCTGCGAGAGTGGCGGTGGACCTCGCGGAAATTAAGAATTAAGAACTACGAATTTTTAAAAAAATCATAAAAAAATAGACCGCGAAGCAGTCGTGCGCACCCGGCCGAGCCGGGGCGTGGTCCAGCGGCGAAGCGAAACCTAAGGTTTGCGAATGCAAACCGCACCGTACCAATACCAATCGGCGGAGCGCTGCCGATAAAAGGGCGGCTCAGCCGCTCCTTTTATCGAGCCCAGCGCGCGAAGCCGCAGCCGGAAACCGTTCGTCACTCGCGCCCAGTCAGATACCCTCTCGTCTATCGCCAGAGCCCGGAGAACCGATGAAACTCTTCCCCCCCCACATCCGCTGCGTCACCGTCGTCGCTCCCGCCGGCCCGCTGGCCGCCGAAGCGGTCGAAGACGGCTGCGCCTTTCTCCGTGAACAGGGAATCACCGTCAAAGTCACGCCCGCGGCCGCCCAACCCGCACCGGGATACCTCGCCGCTTCCGCCCGGCAACGCGCCGACGAACTTACCGCCGCCTGGCTCGACCCCGAAACCGACGCCATCTTCGCCATCCGCGGCGGCTTCGGCTCTGCCCACCTCCTGCCCCTCCTCCCCTGGGAAAAACTCGCCGCCCGCCCCGATCTTCCCGTCATCGGCTACAGCGACATCACCGCCCTCCACTGGGCCATGACCTCCCTCGGCATCGGCACCCCCATCATCGGACCCATGATCGGCAAAATTCGCGAAGCCGCCCTCAACCCCTTCACCGCCCTCTCCCTCCGCCGCGCCCTTGTCGGTGAACCCGCCACCCTCGACGCCGCCCCCGAATACGGTCCCCTCAATATCCTCAACCCCGGAACCGCCGCCGGACTTCCCCTCGCCGGCAACCTCACCGTCGCCGCCTCCCTCGCCGGAACCCCGTGGATGCCGGACCCCACCGGCAAAATCATCCTTCTCGAAGACCTCAACGAACCCCCATACCGCATCGACCGGTACTTCACCCAACTCGAACAATCCGGGTTCCTGCACCGCGCCGCCGGACTCATCCTCGGCCAATTCTCCGACTGCGGCGATCTCACCCCCATCCTCACCCGGCTCTCCTCCACCTTCCCCGGCCCCATCCTCACCAACTACCCCTTCGGCCACACCTTCCCCCTCGCCTCCATCAATTTCCGCCCCCCCCTCTCTCTTTCCTTGACCAACTGAGCTATGGGAATTGGGGGAAGGGCGAAAAACCGGTTTGCAAAGAGAATGATGAATTAGCGCATTTCGCGGTTGCGCCAGGCGAGAGGGGGGAGGCCGGTGGTGGTGCGGATGAGGCGGCAGAAGTAGTTGCTGCGTCGGAATCCGGTTCGTTCGGCGATTTCTTTGATGGGGAGGTGCGTGGTCCGGAGGAGTTGGAGTGCTCGTTCGAGGCGGCATTCTTCGAGGTAGGCGATGGGGGATTGGCCGGTGGCGTTGCGGACGGCGCGGCCGATGGTGGAGCGGTGTACGCCGAGTCGTTCGGCGAGGTTGTTTATGTTGAAGTCGCAGTCGCCGCATTCGGATTGGATGAAGTAGAGGCAATCCTCGGCGAACTGGTCGGTGGTGGATTGGCTGCGGGGGTCTTCGCCTATGCGGACCAGGAGCTCGGAGTATACGGGGAGGAGGGCGCGGTAGGCGGATTCGAGGGGGGAGGCGAAGCCGCGCGCCAGGCGGTCGAAGAGGGGTCGCAGGTCGCCGCCGGAGGGCAGGACTCCCCGAGCGTAGCCGAAGCTCTGGAGGAACGCTACGGCTCCGGGACCGTCGAAAGTGGCATAGTAGATGACGGTTCGTCCTTCGGCGAGTGCGTATTTGCGGTGCGGTTCGCCGGGCAGCCAGTAGGTGCTTTCGCCGGTGTTGGCGATGGCGGGGGTTCCGCCGTGGTCGAAGCGGCAGGCGCCTTCGGCCACCCAGGCGATTTCACAGAAGGGTCTCGGTATATGCTCTTCGTGTTCGCCGGGGCCGAAGTCGTTGACCCCGGTTCCGCGCGGATAAAAGGGCAGCTGCAGCCCGGGGAAGTCGTGCCGGAAGATGTTCACGTATTTTCGCCGCATGTTGTCCTCGTTCTCCAAGTTTGTCATCTTTGCTACAAATATATCATTGTAAAGTAGAGTATCAAACAGCATATTATAGAAAGTAACGATTACGATTTGATTTTTTTACAAATATGGCTGATACGCTTTCCGGATTGAAAAATCACAAATGTCTCATTTTTACGGCATCTGGCAGACCTTGTCATCACAGCCGTTACCTTCGCGGTAGCGGCAATGATGACAAAATCTGACAGCTGCTCGCAAAAACCTTACATTTATGATTTTTCAATCCGGAAAGCGTATGAGGCAAATCTATCATACCGAAAGGGCGACCCGACATGCGTGAAAAAACGTTGCTGAATCGGGATTGGCGTTTTTTGGCCGATCCCCCGGAAGATCCGGTGGCCAAGACCAAGGCGGGCATGTACCTGGCGGCCAAAACGGAGCGCCTCAAGTGGGGGCCCGGAACCTACAGTCACAACGACACGCCGGAGTTCTGGAGCCTGACCGGCGAACTCCCCAATGAGCGCTGGCAGGTTGTCGATCTGCCGCACGACTATATTATCGAGCAAACGCCTTGCCCGGAGGAGGCCGGGGCGCTGGGGTTCTTCCGCTATTTCCCCGCCTGGTACCGGCGGCATTTCACGCTGTCGCCGGAGGATCGGAATAAGCGGCTCACCGTCTACTTCGAGGGCATTACCGGCATTGCCGACGTCTACCTCAACGGCTGCTTCCTCAAGCACAACAACGGCGGCTACAACTCGTTCGAGGTCGACATCACCGATCTTGCCCGGTTTGAAGAGGAGAACGTCCTTGCCGTCTATGTCAACCCCGATTCCTATGAAGGCTGGTGGTACGCGGGCGGCGGCATTTACCGCAATGTCTGGCTGGTCAAAACCGATACGGTGGCTGTCGATCTCTGGGGAGTCTTCGTCCCGGTCAAGCGAATCGATGGGGAAAACTGGCAGGTTCCAGTCGAAGTCGCCATCCGGAATAGCGGCTACGCGGATGAAGCCGTCGAAGTTTGCTGCGAAATCCTCTCCCCGAACGGTGAGAAAGCCGGGGAAATTTGCCTTGCCGGTGTTATTCCGGCACGCGATACAGTTACTCTGACGGGGGAGGGCGCGCTGGCCTCCCCCCGGCTGTGGGACTTGGAGACGCCGCGACAATACACGATGAAAGTCACGGTGAATAAAAGAGTTGACGGTGCATTTACGCCCTGCGACAGCGTTGAACAGCGCTTCGGCTTCCGCGAAATCACACTGACGCCCGATCGGGGGCTCTTTTTGAACGGCCGCAACCTCAAGCTGAAAGGCGTCTGCGCACATCTTGATTTCGGGCTGACCGGCAAGGCCGTCCCCGACAATATCTGCCGGTACAAGGTCGAACTCTATAAGGAGATGGGGGCGAACGCCTTCCGCACCAGCCACTATCCGCACCAGGAGGCGACGATGGAGGCCTGCGATGAGCTGGGGCTTCTCGTCATGAACGAGACCCGCCGGTTCGAATCGAGCGACGACGGCATCGCGCAAATGGAGATGCTGGTCAAACGCGACCGCAACCGCCCCTCGGTGTTCCTCTGGTCCACCGGGAACGAAGAGGTGGTCTATCACGGTCTGCCGCAGGGGCACCGCATTCACCGCGCCTTGGAGCACGTCACCCGCAAGCTCGACCCGACGCGCCCCATTACCTCCGCCATTACCGAGGTCGCCAAGGCCACCATCCAGAGCGACTGCGAAGTCATCGGCATCAACTACAACTTGCAGGAGATCGAGAAGGTGCGCCGGCAGTTTCCCGATAAGCCCTTTATTTCCAGCGAGAACTGCGCCGTCGCCTCCACCCGCGGCTGGTATTACGGCGACAGCCTCGGCCGGGGGCTGATGGATGCCCGCGACCGCGACCCCGACCCCGACGGCATGGCCTTCGGACGCGAAAAGACCTGGAAGTTCATCATGGAACGCCCCTGGATCGCCGGCGGCTTCCAATGGGACGCGGTCGAACATCGCGGCGAAGCGATCTGGCCGCGCCTTTGCTCGGTTTCCGGGGCCATCGACCTCTTCTTGCAGAAGAAGGAGGCCTTTTACCAGAATCAGTCGCACTGGCTCGAGACGTCGATGCTTCGCCTTTTGCCGCACTGGACGCATCCCGGCCTGGAGGGGCTTCCCATCAACGTTTGGGTCTACACCAACTGCGAGGAGGCGGAGCTCTTCCTGAACGGCGTCAGCCTCGGCCGGAAGCCGGTCGAAGCGTGGACGCACGTCGAATGGCTCGTTTCCTACCAGCCGGGGAAGCTCGAAGCCGTCGGCTACATTCGGGGCGAACGCCGGGCCGCCGACCTCCGGGAGACCGCCGGAGCGGCCGTCCGGCTGAAACTTCAGCTGGAGAACGGCCCCGTTTCCGCCAACGGCGAGGATATCGCCTTCTTCACCTGCCTCGCGCTCGATGAAGAGGGGCGCGAAGTTCCGGACGCTTCGCCCCTGGTCCACTTCGACTGCGTCGGCGGCGGACGCATCGTCGGCACCGGTTCCGCCAATACGGACCACGTCCCCGTACCTTCGCCCGACCGCCGGATGTACGCCGGCCGGATCGGCGTCGCCGTCAAGCCGGAAGGCTCCGGAACCGCGCTGACGCTCTTCGCCCGGGCGGATTCGCTCCAAAGCGCTTTCTTCACACTCGATTTTGAGGAACGTTCGGAAAAATAATCCTCTCCGCCCTCTCGCTGTCAAACCTAATTCCGCGAATTGATTTTTGCCAACGGCAAAAATCGATTCGCGCTTGCGGCGCTGTTTTTGACAGGTTGGGGT
>JAVBRV010000078.1:0-6354 GCA_031547585.1 Victivallaceae bacterium | reverse complement strand
CAGCGCCACAAAGGGGTTGTCGAAGTGACGCACCATACCGAGAAAGAGAAAGAGAAGCAGGATTCCCCAGAGCTGCGCCCCGAAGTCCGGCAGCCGGAAGCGCCGCCCGGAGCGGGGAAGGGGAGGGGGGGCGGCAATCTTCGGCGTCGGCTGGAAATTTTCGTAGACGAAGAAGTACACCAGCGCCGCCGCCGTCAGCAGCATGCCGCCGCAGGTGAGAAAGGCCGCCGTGAAGCCGCCGTATTCGATGATGAAGCCGCCCACGGCGAAACCCATCATCTGCCCGCTCCACATGGCGGAACTCAGCGTCCCGAGGGCGAAGCCGTGCTTCTCCTGCGGCGTGGTGCCGCAGATCAGCGTCTGGGCGGCGTTGCTGACCCCCGAAAAGCAGCCGATCAGAAAGCGGAGCAGCACCAGCGCCAGTGCCGACGGCGCGAAGATCATCAGGGGGAAGAGGAAGGCGGAGACGAGGCTGGCCCGGAGCAGCATGATCTTTCGCCCGTAGCGGTCGGAGAGGCTCCCCCAGATCGGCGTGGCGAAGCAGAAGGCGGCCTGTCCGGCGAAAAAGAAGGCCGCCACCCAGGCGCCCCGGGTGTGGACGTCCTGCATACCCATGCGGTCCCGGAGGTAGAGGGGGATGAAGGGACCCACCATGCCGAAGGCGGCCAGCGAAAGCATCTGCGCCGTCCAGACGAGAAAAAGGTTGCGTTTCCAGCTCTTCAATGTGTAAAAATCCGTTTTGGGGCGGGAAGAAAGGTCGAACCTCCCTCGGCGGGCGGCTCATAGGGACTTTAGGGACTTTAGGGACTTTAGGGACCCCGGGGGAGTTAAAGCACCCGAGGCGTTTAGTCTCTGAAGCCTCTAAAGCCTCTAAAGTCTCTGAAGTCTCTGAAGCCTCTAAAGTCTCTAAAGTCTCTAAAGTCTCTTCTCAAAATCCTGCCATTTTTATAATAAAGCGTTTGGCGGGCTTGAAATCAACCGCGCTTGGGGGTATGATATACGCCGGATCGTCAGGTCGAATACGGAAAACAGGAGATTCCATGCCCCGCATCCGCAAAATGCCGCTGCCGGAGTTCGACGGCGAAAAAGAGTTCGAGAATCCGGCGGAGATCAACCGCGTCTACTGGAACCTCGGTTTTCAGGAGACGCGCCCCATCTACCCCTACGCTTTCTCCGAACCGGTTCGCCAGGGGAGCGGCCGCTTGCACGACCGCGCCTGCCGTTTCGGCCAGGTGACGGCGCTCAGCGAGGGGGAGCTGCGCTACCACTCCGGTGGACGGAGCTGGCTGCTGCGGGGGAAGCGGTTCCTGGTGATTCCCCCGGGGACGGAGTTCCGCTTTGAAACCACCCGCAAGGGCTTCTATCACAAGCTGAACCTGATGATCCTCGGGGTCAATCTGCCGGGGATTCTCGATACGCTGGGGCTGGGCGAAATGGAGCTGCTGGCGGCGCCGGAATTTGACGGCATAATCGGCGATATGCGGGAAATCGGCAACCTGATCGCCACCGGCGACGAATGCCGAATGCCGGAGATGGCGGGGCGGACCCTCGCCCTTCTCACCCGCCTCGCGGCGCTGCGGAACGGCGGAGAGCCCGAATCGCCGCTCTTCCGGCAGGCGAAAGCCCGGCTCGGCGCGGATTTCGACCGGCCGCTGGTGGTGAGCGAGCTGGCTGCCGAGCTGCGGATCAGCCAGTCCACGCTGGAACGGATGTTCAAGAAGCGCCTCCGCATGACGCCGCGCGAGTTCCGCATCCGCGCCCGCCTCGCCCGCGCCCGGGAGCTGCTGCTCGGCGATTCGCTGTCGATCAAGGAGATCGCCTATCGTCTCGGCTACTGCAACCCCTTCCACTTCACCAACGAATTCACCCGGGTGAACGGGCTTTCCCCGGCCCGCTTCCGCCGCGACAACAGCGCCGAACCCCTCGAATGATGCGTGTAGTTATGCATAATAACGCATAGTATTTGAAAAGCGGCGGCGGCGGCACTATTCTAACGGGTATATCGAAAAAATACACCTGGAAGTACCCATGCCGTCCCAGAAAGACATTGCCCGAAAGTTGAAGCTGTCGCAGGCGACGGTGTCGCGCGCCCTCAGCAACGACCGCTCGCTGCCCCTTGCCACCAAGGTCAAGGTCAAAAAGCTGGCGATGGAGATCGGCTACGAGCTGCGCCGCTACGGCGGCCGGAACCGGGGGGAGGAGGAACCGGCAGGCGGCAACCGGCTGCTGGCGCTGGTGCACCACGCGCCGACGCTGGATGGAAAGTACTATTCCCTTCTGATTGAGATGCTTCAGGGGTTCATTCAGGCCGCCGCCGAGGCCGGGGTCACCCTCATCGTCAAGCAGGTCGAGAACCTCGAATCGGCCCGGAAGCTGGCGGCGGAGTATTGTAACCACGTGATCGGGGCGGCGACGATTTTGCGCTACCCGGAGGAGATGATCGACCTCTTTCTGGATCACTTCCCCTGCGTGTCGCTCAATCACCGCTATGACGGCATGAAGATTAAAGTTGTTGAACCGCAACAAGAAATGGCCTTTTTTCGGCTCTACCGGCATATCTATGAAAAGGGGCACAAAGAGATCGGCTTTCTGACTGTCTGCGACAGCTACTCTTTTGCCTTTTCACGCTGTGCGGGGTATATGGAGGCGGCTTCCCGGCTGCACGGTTTCTGCCCGCCGGAGTGGATGGTCAATGTCGCTCCCGAAGAGCGGCTGGAGCTGCCGGAAATCGCCGCCCGGGTGGAGGAGCTCTACCGCCGGGAGGGGGTGGATGCCTTCATCTGTACCAGCGGCAGCCTGGCCCGGGGGCTGATCGCTGAACTGGGAGGGCGGAAGCTGCGGGTTCCGGAGGAGATTTCGCTGGCGGCCTTCGACGACATCCTGACCCCGACGCCCGAGGGGCATCTTCTCTGCGGCATGCGGGCCAACTACGAGCGGATGGCGGGGATGGCGATCCGGATGCTGCGTGACCCCGCGGCTTTCGCGGAGGCGGTGGTGGTCTCGTGCGACACTGATTTTCACCGCGGCAATACGGTGCTCGAGAAGCATGGGAATTGAACGCATGTATATTTGCGCATGAATTCCCCGGCATAACTTGACAAATGCACTGCGCGGCTGTATACTCCCTATAAAGGGAGTTGAAAAATGTCTTCGCAGAAAGAGATTGCCGAACGATTGAAGCTGTCGCAGGCGACGGTTTCGCGCGCCCTCAATGACGACCGTTCGCTGCCCCTCGCCACCAAGCTCAAGGTGAAGCAGCTGGCGCTCGAGCTCGGTTACGAGCCGCGCCGCTACGCCGGCCGGAACACCGTCCGCGAGGAACCGGGGGAGGGTAACCGGCTGCTGGCCCTGATCCACCATGCCCCGACGCTGGATGGCAAGTACTATTCGCTCTTGATCGAGATGATCCAGGGCTTCATCCAGGCCGCCGCCCGCGAGCGGATGACCCTGATCGTCAAGGAGGTGGAGAATCTGGAAGCGGCCCGCCGCCTCGCCGCCGAATACTGCAACAACGTTGCCGGGGCCGTCACCATTCTGCGCTACCCGGAGGAGATCATCAACCTCTTTTGCGACCATTTTCATTGCGTTTCGCTCAATCACCGCTACGAGAACCTGAAGATTCAAGTGGTTGAACCGCAGCAGGAAATGGCCTTCCACCGGCTCTACCGCTATCTCTACGAAAACGGCCATCGCCGAATCGGCTTCCTGACCGCCCCCGGCAGCTATCAGTTTGCGCTTTCACGCTATGCCGGGTACCTCCAGGCGGCGTATCAATTGGAGAATCCGTACTGTCCGGAGTGGAGCGTCAATGTCCGCCCCGAGCGGCAGTTGGAGCTGCCGGAGATCGCCGATCGGGCCGCCCGCCTCCACCGCGAGGAGGAGGTGAGCGCCTTCCTCTGCACCAGCGGCCACTTCGCCAAGGAGCTGATCGGCGAACTTGAAACGCGCGGCTTGCGGGTTCCGGAGGAGATTTCGCTGGCGGCCTTCGACGACATCCTGACTCCGTTCGGCGAAGGTCGGCTGCTCTGCGGCGCCCAGGCCGATTATGAGGAGATGGCCGCCATGGCGATCCGGATGCTGCGGCAGCCCGACCTCTTCGCCGGCGCGGCGACCGTCGCCTGCGGCACCGAGTTTCACCGGGGCAACACCGTCGCGGACCGCCGCCCGCATATTATGCGTAATTATAGCTGACGTTTCCTCTTCTTTACCCGGTTCCGCTCTTGCTTTCCAGGGGATTTTTTGCTATACTGTATAGTGTAACCAGTACGGGAATAATGCATGAATCAGGAAAGCGTGTCCTTATGAAACTTTTCAATCGTTCGCCCTTCACTCTCATTGAACTCCTCATTGTAATCGCGATTATCGCCATCCTGGCTTCGATGCTGCTGCCCGCGCTCGGCAAGGCGCGGGGGCGGGCCCGGGGGATCACCTGTACCGGCAACGAGAAGCAGATCGCCATGGGAATCCTCGGCTATCAGCAGGATAACGGCGACTACTTCCCGCCCTATAAGAACGCCGATACCACGAAGAACTATTTCTGGTGCGGTCACCTGGTGGAGGGGCGCTACCTCGGGGGGCACCAGCAGGGCTTCAAGGTGTTCCTTTGCCCGAATAAGGTGAACAGCAAGGCGGCGAGCATTCTGGCCACGACCGAGCCCACCGACCGCGCGGACCTCAATAACATCGACTATGGCGTCAACTACCGGCACATCTACTCCAACCGGTACGGCGGCGGCGTCGCGGCCGACGGCGGCACCCCCTGGGGACCGCAGGCCAAGAATGGACAGGTGCGGAACCCCTCGACCAAGCTCTCTTTCGCCGATTCGTATTTCGCCGCCACGCCCGAAACCGGCGGCTCCGCGCTGGAGTGGGACAACCCCAACAGCGGCGGCCTCCTCTCCACCCGGCACGGCGGCGCCGTCAACGTCGCCTGGACCGACGGACATGTCTCCACCGTCAAAACCGCGGCCCAGTGGGGCGAAATCGCCGGCGGCGGTTATTACCTCAAAGGGTCGAACTTCGACCCCTACATCCAGCCCCCTTTCAACACCCTGAAGAGCTGGTCGCGCAACTGATACGGTTTCCGACAAAAACGCAAACAGGCCGATCCACCAGGTCGGCCTGTTTTTTTATGAAATTCTCATCAACTCGTCTTGCTTTTTCTCTTTTTTTTGCTATAATATTATCAGAAACATCGATAAAGTTAAAATCAGATAATATAACTGATAATAGTAATGGCCAAATACACGCAGCTTTACCTGACTCTTCGGGAAGAGATTCTCACCGGCGTTCTTATCGGCAATATGCCATCCATGCGTATGCTGATGGAACGCTTCGGGGTGAGCCATATCACCATTATCCGGGTTTTCAAGGAGCTGCAGGAAGCCGGGCTGATCCGCGGCGAGAATAAGAAGGTTTACCGGATCAATCCGGTTTGCTCCGACCGGAATTTATTGGTCTCGTTCCTCCGCTCCCCCGCCGATCTCAACGACCTGGATAACTTCGGGCTGGAAGTTTCGCTCGGCGTCCAGCAGGCGGCCCAGGCCCGGCGGATGAATCTCTTTCTCCCCCACCAGTGCGCCGCCATACGTTATCTGGGCGCCGAGGATACGCCGCTTCTGCAGCTGAGGGCGGAGCTGAACGGCCTCTTGAAACGGGTTTCCGGTTTCCTCGTCGCCGCTTCTATTTCAGACAGCCAGCTGGAGCAATATATCCTGCCGTCGGTGGAAGGTCTGCCGGTGGTGGTGGTCGGCCGCCAAAGCGCGCTCCCCGGCGTGGGCAGCGTGGTCATGCCCACCGAAAAAGCCTGTCATGAACTCGCCGGAATCATCGGCGCTTCGCGGTATAACCGCTTCATTCTCTGCCAGTCGGTCTATACCACCGACCACCGCCGGGATCAGTGCGATCTCATGGAGCGCTTCCTGGTGGAGGCCGGGCGGAAAAGGGAGGATATCCTCCGCTGCTTCGAACTCCTGGAGCGCCCGGAGTATGAGGCGGAGTTGAACCTGATGAGTTCCGAGATTGCCCGCGCCGACCGCCGGGTGATGATCTTCGCTTCCAGCACCCGGGGGGCCTGCTTCCTCGCCCGTGAACTTCACGAACGGGGCTTCACGGCTGGGAAGGATTACGGGCTCTCCTCCTACGACGGCAAGACCGGCGCCTACCGCAACCAGCCCCGGATCACCACCATGCGCGTCCCCGGCGAAGCGCTGGGGCGGGCGGCGGTGGAGCTGGCGCTCTCCGAACACCCGGCGGGAACGGTGGAGGTCTCCTACCGTTTCGACCGCAACGAAACCTTTTAAAGAGGGTAAGCTTTATGATACACAATCGGATGGTAAGCTGGTGGATTTCCTG
>JAVBRV010000155.1:0-5488 GCA_031547585.1 Victivallaceae bacterium | reverse complement strand
GCCGCCGCCGTGGCGGTCGCTGACAGCCAGGGTATTTTTCCCATCCCACATGGGAAAACCGAAAAGCTTTACCGGGAGTTTGACGATGGAAGCACACTCCTTGGCTCCGAATTTTTCCGGATCAATCAGCACGTAGGTGTTGTAATAAGGGGCTACAAAATATTTCCCCAGATTCGTGATGCCGGAAAGTTGGTTGATTCGTGGTTGCGGCATTTGTTGGCGGGTCACTTTGCCGCCGGAGAGATTCATGCAGCTCAGACCACCGACGTTATTGGCCGTAATGATTTTGCCGTCAATCTCCTGCATCGGAAAGGGATTCGCATAGAGGATGCGTCTTTCGTTGAACTGCTCAATGACCTTTGGCGTTTCCGGTTTTGCAAGGTCGATGTAAAAGTGTGAACTGTTGCCGCCGTTGTGACCGGCCGCAATTTTGCCATTGCAGTAAAGCTGAATCGAGTAAAGCGCTTGCGGCAGTTTGACCGTGCCGAGACGCTGAAGTTTCCCATTCGGAAGAATGCGCCGGCTGGTGAGTTCCCCGTGAGGCCCGACGGTGACGGCGAGATCGCCGGAGAGGGCCACGTCGAAAACCGTTTGCTCAATCGTGTCGATCCGTTCCAAACCCCTTGGCGTGTTTTTATAGATTTGCAGCCCGGCATCGGAGGCGGCGGCATAGAGGAACCCTTTATGCGCCTTGGCGCTCCGCACCATCCCGCCGCAGTCGTAGCGCCTGAATCCGGGGACTTGTTTTACCGGGCGAACCATGCTTTTCACTGTCGGAGGTTTTCTCTCGGGAGACGGTTCAACCCCCGGCATCTTTACGGTGAAAAGCCCTGTATTCAGCCCGGCAATATAAAGGACGCCCCGGCCGGAGACCACGCTGCCGGCAACATCCGGTTTTTGCGTCCGATCAACCTCCGGCAAGGTAATATGAGCGGCGATTCGGGGCGCTTTTTTATCCGTGTCGTCAACCAGAAATACGCCGTTCCCGGTATCCGCGACAGCCAGATACCGGCCGGCGCGGGTTACATACCAGAAATCATTGCCCAGTGAATAATAGGGGGGGAACTTTACCCCGCCGAGCTTTTTCGGTTTGCGCGGATCCGCAATATCGAAAATCTCAACTCCGTGGCCGCGCCCGAAAAGAGCCGGGTCGACCGGGTTGGCAATCTGTTCCCAGTCGATATTTAACGCCGGGCCTTTGGCGGCTTCGGGGGAGCCTTTGCGCGCATGGTGCCCGGTGGCGGCGTAGAGAATATTTCCTTCCAGATAGACGCCGTCTCCGAAACCGTCAAGACGGGATTTTGAAAGCAATTGGAGTTTCGCCGGGTTGCCGATGTCGAAGAGGAGCGCTTCCCCGGCGCGCCAGTCGCCGACCGCCAACCGATCGCCCATCGCGAAACAGGATTGCGCCTCCACGGTGCGCGTGAGCGAAAGCTGGCGCGGTTTTACCGGGTCGGTTACATCGAAGACCTCCACACCGAAGTCCCGCTGGGAAACGAAGAGCAGATTTCCGGCGGCATCGATTCCGCTCGCCAGTTCGACGGTGTTGAGGTTGCCGATCAGCCTGGGTGTATTTACATCGCGTACGTCGATGATCCACACCCCGGTGGCGCGGGCCGAAAGATAGAGATAGCCTTTCAGATACACCATCTGCCGCATGTCCCCGAACGACATCCCCGGCAGAGTGGAGATCAGGCGCGGTGTTTCGGGATTGCTTTTTATGTCATAGATTTCCAATTGTCCTCCGCCTATGTGGAAGAGGTGATCCCCCGCGGCAGAGAGGGGAAGGCCCGGCTTACTGCCGGGAACGTATACGGGTTCAAGCTCCGGGGTCGTATCCGTCTTGTTGCCGGGAACGTATGCGGGTTCAAGCTCCGGAGTCGTATTCGTCCGGATCAGTTCGAAGAAAGGCGTTGTCCCTTTGGAGAGCTTTGCCGTGTCGAGATCGATGAAAAGTTTTCCATCCTCCTGGCGGAGCGGAAGTTGCTCGAGACGGTCGCCGTCGACCCCCAGCGCATGGAGTTCCCAGTTGCCCGGCTTCACGTTCAATTCCGCGGAAAGCATGCCGGTGCGCATCAATACCGGCGGGGAGCCGAGCTTCCAGAGCGTCGTCCAATCCGGGGATACCTCCATGCCGGTATTGATGGTTTCCGTATTATAGATGAGAACGATCCTCGATGCCTCTTTCAACGTTTTCCCGTCGACGGCGGAAACCGCCGCGGTGGCATGGGTAGTGCTCTTCTTTACCTTGAATTCGTTGAGGTTCTGCGGCTGGTCGCCCATCCACGAGATCACTTCCGTTTTGGGGGTGATGACGGTCATCATTCTCGCCGGGCCGTAAAGGGTGATTTCGCCGGTGTCGGATTGGAAGATCCCCTTTGCCGGATCCGACATGTTCTCTTCGGGCAGAAGCTTTTTCGCTTTCAACTCCCGGATGAAGTTCGTCAGGTCAAAGGAGCGTGAAGCGTTGTCCACCAGATTGCTGGCCCAGTCGTTGTCATTGATGCCGCCGCGTTCCGCCGCCGTCACGGTAAAGGCGGGGCGCGGTCCGGTTTTTTCGGCGCCGGGAGCGGGCTTGCAATCCGGGAAGGTGATGCCGAGGCCGACCAGCAACGCGATCTTTGACTGCTCCGTATTGATCGGGTAGAACATATTGGCCCCTTTATCGAGGTACGCCGCCGGGATTTCGAGAGCCCCGAAGTTCCGGGTCCCCTGGAGGTCGCCGCGTCCGAACAGCACCGCGCCGAGAAACCCATTGGCCATCATCGTCGGATTGTCGGCGATGGTGAAGCTCCCCGTTCCGGAGTTCTTGACCAAGGTGTAGGGATTGGCAAAGTGACTGATGATCTGGTGCTCCTGCAAAGCCGCGTAGGCCGGGTAGAGAAAACCTTCGTGGGCGAAACGGTTCCAGAAGGGGCTGTTGAATTCGCCCACCTGAAACGCCCGGCCCAGGAGTCGCGTGCTGTTGATGCTGCGGAACTGTTCGCCCAGGCCGTAAATCGCGCTCTCCTGACTGATTTTCGAGCCGCTCTGGTTCTGGGCGGAGGGGTGGGAGTAGTAGCCGTGCGCCTCAATCGCCTGTGCGCAGCGCCAGCGGGTAACTCCATTCACGACCCGTTTGGATTCACTGTTTTGAATAATCAATCCTTGATAACCGGTATCCCGAAGAATTTTTTCTCCCCAATGATAGCAGACGTCCAGCTGGTCTGCGAGAAAGTGAAGAAAGAGCGCCTGATCGGGGGTATCCTCCCGGGGCTTCGGGACCGGGCGGCCGGCGAGCCCCCGCTTTTTCAGAAAAGCTTTCCAGCCCTCTTCGATTTTTACGCGGACCGGGGCGAATTCCGGGACCCGGTTGTTGTGATAGAAGGCCGCGAGTTGGTCGGTACCGGTCTCCTGCTCGTTGTAAAGCTCGACCGATATCAGCATCGGGTCGTCGGCGAGCCGGAGACTCGTGTATGGATTGACCTTTTCCAACAGGGTTTCCACTCCAAATTTGAAGCGGTCGCATTCGTACTCGTTGAGGAAGAGAAAGGCCGCGCGGTGCTCGCTGCGGTTGCGCATGGCTTTGCTTCCGTTGGCCTTGCCGTTATATAGATCATACGCTAAAATGCTGAGCTGTAGACGCAACCCTTCGGCTTTCATCCGGGAAACGGCATAGTGAAAACGGTCGATGATCGCCGGATCGGCCCGCATATCGTCGTTGCCCCATCCGGTGAATCTCTTGTCGAGCGTGTGCATGCGGATGCTTGCATAGCCCATGCGCCTGAGCGATGCCGCCCAGTCGTCGATATCGGTTTTCCAGACTTTTTCTTCCTTGAAGGTCCACCAGGGCGTGGAAATCGCCTGGGGGATGGATTCCGTTCCGAAAATCCGCACCGCTTTCGACGGGAAGTTCTCGTAAACGTAGGCTCCGGCTTGCGGGTTATAGATGATTCGTCCCTGTTCTTTCACCCGTTCCTCGCTGGTTTGCGTGAGGTCAAGCGCGCTGCCGGCGACGATTTTGTTGTTGAGGGGAACGGTTTTGACCCAGCACTCTTCCTCTTCGGCGGGAATGAGTGTCGGCGCCGGTTTCCCATACACGAATGCCCAGCCGTTGCGCCCCGCGTCAACGGTTACCGTCAGCGTGTTTTCCCCCGCCTTGACCGGGATGTCGGCAAAACGGGTTGCCGGGCTGACCGGTCCCCGGTTGCCGGACCACATGGTGGTCAGAACCGGTTGGGTCGCGTTGTTGATGCGCGCCTCCATCCACCAGTTCGCCGCCATGCCGAGCCGGAGAACTCCGGCGGATGGAGCCTTGAAGGAGTTGACCAGTACCGCCCGGGCCCGTTCCGGTTGGCGGCTGAAAAGCGTTTGCAGATCGATGGCGCCGTCGGAAGCGGTTACCCGTTTCCGCTCTCCCTGAAAAGCGACTTCCCATTCCGGATTGAGAAGGGTGTGATCGTACTTTTTTCTTTTGCCGGTAGAACTCTCCCCGGCGGACATCGTCATACCGCAAATGCCCAGCGAAAGAAGTGTCACTGCCAACAGCCATTTTTTCGTCGTCATTCCCCAATTCCCAATAGCCATTTTGTTCCCTGTGTTTAATGATTCGGAACCCAGTGACGTCCGAAATTGACCCTGTCGACGTGGTCGCTGATCACTCCCCGCACGGTGCATTGTATTCCGCCGTCGCCGGAACTTCCGCCCCAGCGGTACGGCTGAACGCGGCCATCCACGAATGAATAATTCAAGGAACCGTTATGGCGGGTATACATATCCATCCAGCTGGTGCTGGTGAGGTTTTTGGCGCTGGTTACCTTATTGGTGAAGTTCCCATTGGCTTCAGAGTCTGAAACAAGGACTTTCGCAGAGGCGTTTTTTATATTCCCGGCTTTGAAGACCCGCAAAGGCGTCAGGGTATATTCGCCGACATTTGTTCCCGTTGTTCCCGCCGCGCCGCCCAGAAAGGGGTTGTAACCGACAACCGTCGGCCACTTTGAAACCGTTCCGTTCGTAAACGTGTAGTCGATTGCGCTGGCGGGGCAGTAAAGGACGGGCATTAAAAACAAGCCCAGATAATAATTGACGTTGCCGTTCGCGTGCCGCGGTTCTTTACCGAGGTAACGTGCGATGTTGCCGGCAAAAACATACTCCCGGTAAGGGTCGTTATCATCTCCGTAGATGCCGCAGATCACGGGCGGGAAGAAATCGCCATTGTCCGAGGTGTAGCTTATGGTGGCCAGGGCGACTTGTTTGAGGTGCGTCCGGCAGCTCAAATCTTTCGCCTTCCGCCGCGCTTTGCTCAGCGCCGGGAGCAATAGTCCGGCCAGAATGGCGATGATCGCGATTACGACCAGCAATTCAATCAGCGTGAAATTTCTGTTTCTCATGTCTTGCTCTTTCATGTGATGTTTTTCACGGAACCGGTGATGGTCAAATGGTAGTTGAATTGAGTTTGAAACGCCGAGAGTTTGGCGAAAAATGGACGGTGCGACAAAAAGTACTCCGC
>JAVBRV010000263.1:0-2801 GCA_031547585.1 Victivallaceae bacterium | reverse complement strand
GTCTGGGACTGGCGGGCCGGAGATTTCATGATCGAAGCCGCCCGGCGCGACGGCATGAAACTGGTGGGAGTCCTGGGCGCACCGGCTTTGTGGGCTTCGCGGGGCCGGGTGGGCTATGACCGGGCGCCGCGCGATTTGGCGGCGTTTGAGGACTACGTGTTCCGGGTGGTCACCCGCTACAAAGGGGATGTCCGTTATTGGGAAGTCTGCAACGAACCCGACTGGTTCTTCGGGGACCCGGGGGAAGAGCCGCGAAAGCAAGCTTTCCTGGCCGGAAACGCCGATTACCTCGAGCTGTTGAAAGCCGCTCACCGGGGCGTCAAGCGAGCCGATCCGGAGGCGCTGGTGATTTCCGGCGGTTTCGTACCGCACCCCCACCTCCTGAAGTACCTGACGGCCCACGGCGGCGGCGATTACTTCGACATTCTCGGCATGCACCGCTACCGCCCCTGGGAGCACCTGAACCGCTATCGGCAGTGGTTCAAAAACCATCCCGCCTGGCAGACGGAACACCTGACCGTTACCCCCGCCGACGTGGCGCTGGACGTTTTTTTCGCCCTGAAGGATGGTTACAAGAAGAACTTTTTCTTCGATGTGCCGACCTCGGTCATGACGCACTTCGCCACGGGGAGGTTCGACGCCCACGGCTGGGAACCGCAGCCCGCCTTCTACGCAATGGCGCAAACGGCGGCCAAGCTGGGAGGAGCCGAGATCACCGGTCCGATCCGCCCGAAAGGGGTGGGCGATCTGGTCTCCGGGCTGCTGTACCGGCGGAACGGGGTACAGGGAGCGGTCTTCCATTCGCTCGGAGCGGGGAGCGGGCGGCTTCGCCTCTCCTTCACCGCCGCCGAGGGGGGGACGCTGACCGCGACCGGCCTGATGGGCGTGGAAAATCGTTTCGAATTGAAGAAAGGCGAATCCGCCGCCGTCGACTTGGATATCATGCTTTTCGTCGAAGGGCCGTTCGCCTCCGACAGCTTCCGGGTTCTCGCCGAGACAAACCGGGAACTTCTTCAAAACGCCGACTTTTCACTGCTCCAGGGAGATATCGGGGTAGACCGCGAAAAGGGCATGAAACCGCTCGGCTGGCAGCTTGAAGAAAAGTGCGGTCCGATCCGGGTGGTCGAAAAGGGAGCTCTCTCCCTGACCTACCAGACCGGCAAGCCCTCCACCCGGGCGATCCAGTGGGTCGCCGTGCTTGAACCCGGGACCTACGTTCTGCGGGCCGAATTCTCCGTCGCCGCGGAGGCTCCCGAGCTCGTCGGTTTCCTCCAGCTGATCGATACCGACACCAAAGAGCAGCTGGGTTGGAGCGCCTTGAAGAATCTGCCGGTAAAGGAGTGGAAGGAGTGCGCGCTGCCGGTTCGCATCGACACCGCCGGGAAACGGGTCACCGTCGTTTTCGGGGCGGAACGCGAATTCGGCGAACTCCTGGTGCGGAATCTCCGCTTCCGCCGCGAGGTTGATCCGGCGCTGCTGAAAAAAACCGTCTTCATCGACCTGGGGACGCGGGCCAACCGTCCGCTCGGCTTCAGCGACGGCGGCGAATTGTCCGGAACCGACCTCTCGCTGCTGCCCCGAGGCATCGAAGAGTACGGCGGAGCCCTCTTCAAAGTCGGCGAACGCTGCCTGATGCTGGGGAAGGCTCCGGGTTTCACCATGCCCGCCGACTCCGGCGCCATCGCCGTCGACGCCAGAGTGGCGGAGCTGAACTTGCTGGCGACCTCCCTCTTCGTCACCGCCAAACCCGGTGAAACGCTCGGTTCCTGCCGAATCGTTTATCGGGACGGCACGACGGCGTCATTTTCCCTGATCCGGGGCGAAAATCTCGACGACTGGTATCCGCCGGCGGCGGATAAACGCCTGCCGGTCGCCCGCTCGTTGATGATGCCCGGCGGCGGCGACCGCAACCTCTACCGGATCAGCTGGCGCAATCCGCGGCCGGAAGAGGAGATCCGTTCGCTGACGGCAACTTCGGCGAACAACCAGCTGCTGATTGTCGCGGCAATATCGGCAACCAAATAAGAATAAGGAGCTTATCATGAAAAAATTCACCCTTATCGAACTCCTCGTCGTCATAGCCATCATCGCGATCCTCGCGGCCATTCTCTTGCCGGCACTCAACCAGGCGCGCGAGCGGGGACTGAGCATCAACTGCCTCAGCCGCCTCAAAGAGCTGGGTACGGCCTCACACGCCTACACTGACACCTATCAGGGCTGGCTGCTGCCGGGGAAGTGGACCGATCCCCAGGATACTTCGGGGAATACCGATATCAAATGGCCCAAAACGCTGATGCGGGCGGGCCTGCTGACCTCCGGGAAGATCCTGACCTGCCCGCATCCCAGTGCCCGGCGGGACTATTACGCGGCGCTGCTCGATACCGCCGCCCCTTCCCGTACCGAAGAAGCCAAATTCATCTGGGCCTGGTCGTTCAGTTATGGCTACAACCACAGCGGTCTATGCAGCGGGGATCAATGGCGCAAGGTTTCCCAGGTGAGCCGGCCCGGGATGAGGATCATGATGGGCGACTCGGCGCAGAATGACCGCCTGGGGTCGTTTTCGGATATGAGCGCCTATTACGCCCTCGACAGCAAGATCGCCTACCCGTGGCACGCGCGGGGCGGCTGCAACATCAGCTACCTTGACGGCCACGCCGTCAGCCTCACCGCCGGCGTTCCCGGCGAAGCGGGCGCGGCCAAGCTCTACGAGGGACCCCTGAAGGCACGGCCCGGTCAAAACGACCTCTGCCCCTGGAACCGGCCGTAACCGACCCGGTCTCATCTACCGGGCGGCGCCACCG
>JAVBRV010000179.1:0-9074 GCA_031547585.1 Victivallaceae bacterium | reverse complement strand
GCTGCAGCTGACGCGCGAGCTCTGCCGTGAATTGCAGCGCAAGATCAACATCCGGCTGTAAAACGAATTGACTTCGCGGGCGGCCTGCGCTATACTAAGGGAGTTGGAAAATTCTGAACTACCGGCCATTTTTGAAGGCTTGCCGAGTGATTTTTGTTGAAACCGCGAGGAGCGTATCGAGATACGTGACGAGCGGTTTTGGCAAAAAGCACCGGCAAGACTCAAAAATGGTAGTTCAGGATTTTCCGACTCCCTAAGTAAAGTTGCAGTTCAGCTTATAAGCAGAGAGTCATGAAACTTCGAAGTTTGGTTTCCCTGTTCGCCGCCTCCGCCGCGCTCGGCGCGATGGAGCCGGAATTGGTTCCCTTGTGGAAGAACACCCGCGATTTCTACAGCGCCGCCCCGAAATCCCGGGAGGCGGAGCGATGGCTCGGCGAGATGAAGCCCGACGGCTCCTGGGCCGACATCGATTACGCCGATCAGCGACGCGGCCACTGGAATCCCCGCACCCACCTGGCCCGGGTGCAGGAGATCGCCCGGAGCTACGCCAATCCCCGTGCCAAGCTGGCCGGCGAAGAGGAAGTGCGCAAAGCGGTCCTGCGCGGGGTCGATTTCTGGATCGAAGCCGACCCGATCAGCCCGAACTGGTGGCACCAGAGCATCGGCACGCCGCAGCACCTTCTCGCCATCCTCTTCACGCTCGGCGACTTCCCGCCGGAGCTGTTGGAGCGCCTGCGGCCCATCCTCGACCGCTCCCAGCCCGGCATGACCGGCCAGAACAAGGTGTGGCTGGCCGGAATCCACTTCGAAAAGGGGATTTTCTACAATCGCCCCGACATGGTGCGGGAGGCGGTCCGGGCGATCGACAGCGAGCTCGTCGTCGCCGCCCCCGGCAAAGAGGGGCTGCAGCCGGATTGGAGCTATCACCAGCATGGTCCCCAGCTTCAATTCGGCAACTACGGCCTCAACTACTGGACGGATATGACCAAATGGGCGCGCATCCTCGCCGGAACCGCCTACGCCTTCCCGCCCGAAAAGATCGACCTTCTCATCAACTACTTCAATTACGGGCTCCGCTGGACTCTCTTCGACGGCCAGATGGATTTCTCCGCCTGCGGCCGCCAGATCATCCTGCGGCGCATGGAGGAGAAGTTTAGAACCGTCGACGCCGCCGCCCGAACGTTCCGGAAAACGCTCGGGGAAAAGGGGGAGGCACTCAACCTCGATTACGATTTCTCCGGCAACCGCTTCTTCCCCGACAGCGATTACATGATCCACCGCAGCCGCGAGTGCTTCTTCTCGGTGAAGATGACCTCCAGCCGCACCGTCGGCAGCGAGACGGTCAATTCCGAAAACCAGCTCGGGCGGCTGCTTGGCCACGGCGCGGTTATGACCATGAGCCACGCCAAAGAGATCATCGGGATGGGCGCGCTCTGGAACTGGCGCTGGATCCCCGGCGTCACCGCCCTGCAGGACAACTCGTCCTTGCTCTGCAAAGATCCCCACCTCCGCAATAAGAGCGCCTTCGTCGGCGGACTCTCCAACGGCGAAACCGGGTTTGCCGCCATGGAGTTCGACAACGGCGAAATCGGCGCACTGAAAAGCTACTTCTTTTCCGGCCAAAGCCTCTTCGCCGTCGGCAGCCGGATTTCGAGCGAAAAGGATGCTCCCCTCCATACCGCCGTCGCCCAGCACCGGTCCGCGGAGGGGGCGCCGCCGCCGGTGTTCAACGCCGAAGGAAGGCTCCGCCACGGCGCGTTCCAGTACTGGATTCCGGAGCGGAAGGGGGTGTTCGCCCTCGAAGGCGCCGTCACCGGCAACTGGAAGCGGGTCACCGACGCCCTCTCCGATGAACCGGTCAAAGGCCGGATCTTCGCGATCGGCATCGACCACGGCGTTCGTCCGCGCAACGCTTCGTACGCCTACGCGGTCGGCTGGGCGGAGGAGCCGCTGCCGGAATTCAAACGGCTGGCGGCGAGTTCCGACGCGATCCACGCGATTTCCGTCTCCGGCGTCGTCATGGCCGCCTTCTACGAGCCCGGAAGCGTCGAGCTGCCGGATGGAACCAAGCTCACCGCCCGGCAACCCTCCCTCGCGCTATTGCGAAACGGGGAGCTGCAAGCCGTCGATCCGGCCCGCAAGTACAAGAACCTGGAGTTCGAAATGGGGGGTAAAAAGTACCGTTTCCCCGCTCCACCCCTTTGATTTTTCGGGGAACAATGCTATAGTATATGCTTCGAAATTGCAACCAACGAATAGCGTCTGTGTTGACAGGCGCTTTTTTTTATGAAAAAATTTGATATGACGCCTGTTACCAGGATGCAGAAACTGACCTTTCTGTTTATGATGTCCTTCGCCATGGCCCTTGGAATGCGCTCGTACAACGTGCTGCTGCGCTACGGCATCCCCACCCGCGAGATGCTGCTGCCCATAGTGCTCAATTTGTTCCTGATGTGCGCCATCGCCATGCTGGTGCAGTTTTTGATCGCGGGCCCCGTCGTCCGCCGCCTCGCCGCGCGCCTGGTGGAGCCGGGCCGGGACAGCCGCAACAAGATCATATTCTATGTCTCTTCGCTCTCGACCTGCGTGATGTGCCCCCTGATGAGCGCGATCGCGACGCTGCTTTACCGGTTCGCCGAAGGTCCTTTCGCCGAAGTCTGGTTCAAGACGTTCGCCTTCAACCTGCCGTTCTCCTTCGTCTGGCAGCTGCTCTTCGCCGGTCCCACCGTGCGCTTTCTCTACCGCCGGATCTTCGCGGAAGAAACCCGCCCCGTCTTCCGGACGCTGACGCGCCTGCAAGGCTTTTTGCGCGGTTAATTTCCTGAAAATCGCCTTGAAAACCCCCGCGTTCCGGTCTATAGTAAACGATCATGAACGCCGAACTCTACTACAATTACACCTGGAAGGATCTGCCGGATGCGTGGATCCCGCGGACGTTGCGTGAGTTCCTCGACAACGGGGTGAACCGCTTCGTCTTCACTTGCACTCTCGTCCAGAAATGTCTGGATGAGCCGGAATTCCGGAAATACCTCCGCCAGCTCTGCCGCGATCTCGACATCTCGTTTTCCGGCATGCACGCGCCTTATGGTCCCAATGACGACCTCAACACGCCCGACCCGGCGCGCCGCCCGGAGCTGATTAAACTTCACTCCGCCGCTTTGGAGCTTGCCGCCGAATTCGGCTGCCGGACCTATACCATCCACATCGGCGCCCACGCCTATTGCACCCTCCGCCGTCCGCTCTCCGAATTGCGCAAGCTGGCCTTCGAGTCACTGGAGCAGTTGATTCCAGTAGCGGAACGCACCGGCGTCGTCATCGCCGTGGAGAACAGCTTCGAAAAGACCAACTCCGCCCGCGAGGTGCTCGATCTCGTGACGCCCTTCACCTCCAGCCCGGCGGTCGGCGTCTGCTACGACACGGGGCATGCGCACATCATGTCTCCGTATCCGTGGAAGAAGCGCGAGGACTACGCCCCCTACATGCACCACAACTGGTGGGAGGAGGGCATCATCGAGGAGGCGGGCGCGCTGGAGCTGCTGCGCGATCTCATCGTCACCACCCACATTCACGACAACACGGGCTACTCCGACCTCCACGCCATGCCGGGCGACGGAACCATCGACTGGCATAAACTCCTGCCGAAGCTCCGCAATCTCCCCCGCCTGCTCGAGCACCAGACGGAGGTGAACCTGAAGGACGGGGTGAACTGGGCCGGACTCTCCCCCGCTCCGGCGGGCGGCTACTCGATCCGCCGCCTGGCGGATACCTTCCGCAAGCTGGAATTGTAAAGGAACTGTTTTATGGAAAACGAACTCGAATTCTACCGCAAAAAGTACGAGGCCGACATTTCCATCGCCGCCCTCACCCCCACCGTTTGCGCCCTGATGGGCCTTCCCCTTCCGAAACAGTGCGAAGCCGCCGCCATTCCCGCCGTCGCCGACCAGGCGTTCCGGCTGGCCGGGGGCGAGGGGAAGATCGAAAAGGTCCTGGTTTTCGCCCCCGACGCGGTCGGCGAGGTGCAGCGGCAGCGCTTCCCCGAAAAACTCCAGCGGGTCCAGGATCTCGCCGGGTTCCGTTTCAAAGCCGGCTCGGTCATGCCCAGCGTCACGCCGGTCTGCTTCGGCAGCATCTTCTCCGGGGCCTCCCCGGCCGTTCACGGCATCCGCGAGTACGCCAAGCCCGTCCTCCAGATCGAAACCCTCTTCGACTCGCTGGCCGCCGCCGGAAAGAACGCCGCCATCGTCTCCGTCAACGAATGCAGCATCGACAAGATCTTTCGCGGACGCAAGGTCGATTACTACTCGCTCCGCACCGACGAAGCGGTTTTTCAGCTCACCCGCAAGCTGCTGGCCGAGGATCAATACGACTTCATCCTCTCCTATATGACCGAGTACGACAGCTCCTCGCACCACACCGGCCCCTGGTCGGAAGAGTCGGTCGCGGAGCTCGAACAGGGCGTCCAATACTTTGAAACCCTGGTCGGCGATATCGAGCGGATCTGGAAAGGTCGTCACTACGCGGCCATCTGGGCGCCCGATCACGGCAACCACCCCATCGACGCCAAGACCGGCGGACACGGGCAGGATATCGCCGACGACATGGTCGTCAACCACTACTACCGCATCCGCTGATCTCCCTTGAGCCAATTTCAAAAGTCAGTTTGAGTGGATTTAATCAGCCTTGGCAAGGTCGATGAAAGCCGCCGGAATGACTTTTGAAATCGGCTCCCTTGGTAGGGCTGCCTGTCCCCAGGCAGCCGTTCTCGTTGCAAACTCAATCGGGTATGACTTTCAGCCAAAAACGTAGTGGGTTCTTCCCTTGCCGGAACAAGCCGGGCGCGCGGTTCCACCCCAAAGACCATACAGTGAGAACGGCGCTCTGGGGACAGAGCGCCCTACCCGGTGGCGTTCCGTTATCTACCGCGAGTGGCGGTAGACCGACTGCAGCACGCCCATGGCGGCCAGTCCGGCCAGCATGAAGGAGCCGCCGTAGCTGACGAAGGGGAGCGACAGCCCGGTGACGGGCGCGAGCCCGATGCTCATGCCGATGTTGACGAAGCAGTGGGTGAAGATCATGGCCGCGATGCCCACGGCCATGTAGCGGCCGAAGCGCTCCTCGGTCCGCCAGGCGGTCCGCAGCATGGAGTAGAGGAGGAGGGTGTAGGCCCCCAGCAGCAAGAGGCAGCCCGTGAAACCCACCTCTTCGGCGATCACCGAGAAGATGAAGTCGTTGTTCGACACCGTCTGCGGCAGGAAGCCCAGCGAGTTCTGCGTCCCTTCGCCGATCCCCTTGCCCCAGATGCCGCCGGAACCCACCGCCAGCTTCGCCTGGTAGGAGTTGTAGCCGATGTCGGAGCGGTCCAGCTCGGGGTTCAGGAAGACCCGGATGCGGTCCAGCTGATACTCCTTCAGCACCGGGCGGAAGCGGGTCGCTTCGTTCAGCACCGCCCCACCCCCCAGCACCGCCACCAGCATCACCGCGATGATGATGTACTTCCACTTCAGCCCGGCGGTGAAGACGATCGAGAAGAAGATCGGCAGAAGGATCACCGCGCTGCCGAAATCCGGCTCCTTCATGATGAGGAGGAAGGGAACCGCCACCGTCAGCCCCGCCAGCAACAGACAGGAGAATTTATTCACCTGAAACACCGGGCTCGAAAACATCACCGCCAGCACCATCGTCAGGGCCAGCTTGCTGAATTCCGAGGGTTGGAGGCGAAGTCCGAGGGGGGCGATGTCCAGCCAGCGGGTCGCGCCGTAGACTTTGACGCCGACGAAGAGCACCAACACCAGGAGCGCCAGCGTCCCCACGTAGAAGAGCACCGCCAGCATCCGGTAGTGGAGTTTGCGGTAATCGATCAGCGAAGCGGCCAGCCAGAGCGTCACGCCCGCGCCGATCCACACCAGCTGCTTGTCGAAGAACCCCGCCGCGTGGGCGGTCCCCACCTGAACGCCGGTCGAATAAATGAAAAGCAGCCCGGTTCCGATCAGGAACAGCAGGCTGAGAATCTGCAGGTAGTCGAAACCGGCAAAGAACCGCCAGACTTGCCGGGGGAGGTCGCTCCCCCCCCGGTCCTCTTCCGGCAGAAACCGCTTCGACGCCGCCCGGGGCATCGCCGGCTCAGACCTCGAAGGTCTGATCGCGGCGCGGACCCACCGAAACAATGCCGATGGAGGAACCGACCAGTTCGCTGAGGCGCGTCAGGTAGGCGCGGGCATTCGCCGGGAGCGCGTCCCAGCTGGTGACGTTCTCGGTGCTCTCGTTCCAGCCCGGCAGCCACTCCAGCACCGGCTTCGCGATCGCCAGCTCCTCGGCCGAAGCCGGGAACTCCTCGGTCACCTTGCCGTTCACCTCGTAGGCCACGCAGACGCCGAGGCGGTCGAAGGTATCGAGGACGTCGAGCTTGGTGAAAGCCAGCTTATTGATGCCGTTCACCATGCAGGCGTAGCGCCCGGCCACCGCGTCGAACCAGCCGCAGCGGCGGGGCCGCCCGGTGGTCGCGCCGAATTCACGGCCGATCTTGCGCATGGTTTCGCCGGTCTCGTCGAGCAGCTCGGTCGGGAACGGACCTTCGCCCACCCGGGTCGTATACGCTTTAATCACGCCCCAGGTGTCGCGGATGTGCTGTGGCGCGATTCCCGCGCCGGTGCAGGCGCCGCCCGCCGTGGTGTTGCTGCTGGTGACGAAGGGGTAGGTGCCGTGGTCGACGTCGAGCAGCGCGCCTTGGGCGCCTTCGCAGAGGACGCTCTTCCCGGCCCGGATCGCCGCGTTCACCGAGTAGACCGTATCGGCCACGCGGGGGGCGAGGTATTCCGCCGCCGCTTTGACGCGGTTCCAGGCGGCCTCGACATCCATTGCTTCGCGGCCGTTCTCGACGAACATCCGGTTGTATTTCTCCGCCTCGCGCCGGAAGTTCTTCTCCAGCCGTTCGAGGTTGGTGAGGTCGATGCCGCGGATGCCGGTGCGGTGCATCTTATCCGCATACGAGGGGCCGATGCCGCGCCCGGTGGTGCCGATCTTGCCGGAACCCGCCGCCGATTCGCGCATGGCGTCGGCGCGCTTGTGGTATTCGAAAATCAGCTGCGCCCGGTTGCTGAGCTCGATGGCGGTGATGTCGAAGCCCTTCGAGGCGACTTCCCGCATCTCTTCGGCGAGCGCCACCGGGTCGACCACGAGACCGTTGCCGATCACGCACTTCACGCCCTTGCGGAAAATGCCCGAAGGAATCAGGTGCAGCACATAGCGGTCTTTGCCGATCTCCACCGTATGCCCGGCGTTGTTGCCGCCCTGGAAACGAACCACCACGTCGACGTTCCGGGTCAGGACGTCGATCAGCTTGCCCTTCCCCTCGTCACCCCACTGTGTGCCCAGCAAAATATCAACCGGCATAACACCACTCTCCTATCGAAAAATTTCAGTCCATTCGGAAAAAGATAAGATAGCCCGGTTTTGCCGAAAATGCAATCCCGGGCCGGAAAAAGCCGTCACTTTTCAGGTTCGATCCGATCGAAGCCGCAGTAGGGCCGCAGCACCTCCGGAACCACCACCGAGCCGTCCTTCTGTTGGAAGTTTTCCAGGATCGCGATCAGCACCCGGTCGGTCACCGCCGTCGCGCTGATGGTGTGGACGAAATCGCGGGTGTCGCCATCCTTGTAGCGGATATTCAGCCGCCGGCTCTGGAAGCTGGTCAGGTTGGTGTTGCTGGTCACTTCGCGGTAGCCGCCGAAGCCCGCGAACCACGCCTCGATGTCGTACTTCTTGTATCCCGGCGCGCCGAGGTCGCCGACGCAGACGTTGACCACATGATACGGAATGCCCAGCTGCTTCAAGAGATACTCCTCGTTGGCGAGGCAGAAATCATGATACTTCGGCGAATCCTCGGGCTTGCAGAAGATGATCTGCTCGACCTTGTGGAACTGGTGCACCCGGAAGATTCCGCGCGACGCCTTGCCGTAGCTCCCCGCCTCCGTCCGGAAGCAGGGGGTGAACGAAGTGTAGCAGAGCGGCAGCTTCGCCGCCTCCAGAACGTCGTCCGCGTGGTAGCCCACCAGCGTCTGCTCGCTGGTGCCGATCAGCGCCAGGTCCTCGCCCGCCAGGTTGTAGGTCTGGTCCGCGAAGAACGGCAGGTAGCCGGTGCCGAAGAGCGTCCGCTCCTTGGCGAGGCAGGGGGTCATGAACATGGTGAAGCCGCGCTCCACCAGCGTCTTCTGCGTCCAGAAGTAAAGCGCCTGCGCCAGCATCGCGCCCTTGCCCTTCCAGTAATAAAATCCCGTGCCGGCCACTTTCACGCCGCGGGCGATGTCGAGAATGTCCAGCAGTTCCCCCAGCTCCTGGTGGTCGCGCACCTTGAAGTCGAAAGTGGGGATCGTCCCCTCCTTGCGCATCTCCACGTTGCCGGTGTCGTCCAACCCGTCCGGAACATCGGCCGCCAGCATATTCGGCATCCGGCTCAGCACCTGGAACATCTTCTCCTGGACCTTCGCCAGCGACTCTTCCTTGGTCTGGAGCGTCACCTTCAGCTGCTTCACCGTCTCCCGCGCCGCCGGATCCGCCGCGCACTCCTTGCTGAGCCGGTTGCGCTCGGCGCGCATCGCCTCGGCCTCCTGCATCAGCTGCCGCGAATCGGCGTCCAGCTTCAAGAGTCCGTCAATGTCGATGGGAAATCCCCGGCGCAGGCAGTTCGCCTTCACCGCTTCACTGTTCTCGCGAATCACTCGGATATCAAGCATTTTTCAGTTCCTCTATATCGTTAAGGTTTCGTATTTACTTCGTTCCGGCCTCCGTGTCCCTCCGTGTAACTCCGTGTCCCTCCGTGTGAGCCGGCCGCCACACCAGGTCAAACCTTTGTCGCACAGCCAAAACGTTATAGTCGAGAGGGTATCTCATGGTACGAGAGGCACGTGGTTTCCGGCCGCGGCTCCGCGCGCCGGGCTCATAAAAAGGCAGGCGAAGCCGCCTTTTTATGGCAGCGCTCCGCCGGTCGGTACTGTTCCGATGCGGTTTGCATTCGCAAACCTTAGGTTTCGCTCCCCTCCGGGCGGGCGCCTGCGCCGCCCTGCGGTGAGCGACCAGCG
>JAVBRV010000118.1:0-23629 GCA_031547585.1 Victivallaceae bacterium | reverse complement strand
ATCCCCTTTTTTTTTCGTAAAAAAAAGGGTTTTCCGCCCCGCCCCCAAGTCCCACGACTCAGCGTTTGGTAAAGAAGCGGACGGTTTCGGCGAGGCCGTCGGCGAAGCTGTGGGTGGGGGTGAAGCCGGTGGCGAGGAGTTTTTCGACGGAGGCGCGGGAGTGTTTGATATCTCCGGGGCGTTCCGGGAGGTATTGAATTTCCGACTTCGAGTTGGTCAGGCGGATGATTTCGCGTGCGAGTTCGGTGATGGAGATTTTCCCGCCGTTGGCGCAGTTGTAGACGCCGGAGTGTTTACCGAGGGCGAGGAAGACGTTGGCGGCGACGATATCTTTGACGTAGATGAAGTCTCGGGTTTGTTCGCCGTCGCCGAAGACGGTGATGGGTTGGTTGTTGACGGCTTTATCGATGAAGATGGGTACGGCGGCGGCGTAGGCGCTTTTGGGGTCCTGGCGGGGGCCGAAGACGTTGAAGTAGCGGAGGCAGGCGGTTTCGAGGCGTCCGAGGTCGTTGAACATGCGGCAGTAGTATTCGCCGTCGAGTTTGCTGACGGCGTATGGGCTTTTGGGTTCGGGGAGCATGGTTTCGCGTTTGGGCATTTCGGGGTTGTCGCCGTAGACGGCGGCGGAGGTGCTGAAGCAGAGTTTTTTGACGCCGGCTTTGGCGGCTTCTTCGAGGACGACGATGATGCCTTTGTCGTTGATGTCGATGCACTCTTCGATTTTGATCATCGATTCGGGGACGCTGATGAGGGCGGCGAGGTGGAAGACGTAGTCTACGCCCTGCATGGCCTGGGCAACTTTGTTGCGGTCGCGGATGTCGCCTTCGATGAATTCGGCTTTGAGTCCGTCGAGGTTCCGGCGGAAGCCGGAGCGGAGGCTGTCGAGGATGCGCACCTCGGCTTTGCCCTGGAAGTATTCCGCGATGTGGCTGCCGATGAAGCCGGCGCCGCCGGTGATGAGAATTCGCATGGTTCAGGCCTCCTTTGCCCGGGTGAAATCGAAATGGATAAGATATTCGGGAAGGGGCGGAATCGCCACGGGGCGGCCGCCCGAACGGATGGATTCGGCTCCGGCGCAACCGGCGGCGACGCTGTGCCGGGCGGCTTGCGCGGTGGAGCGGACAAAGTACTCCCCTTTCAGGGCGCCGATGAAGCTCCGGATAATGAGGGGGTCGGCCCCGCCGTGATCTCCGGCGGCGGCTCCCACCCGATAGGTGATGTCGCCTTCGAGGCGGAAGTGGTCTTGGCGCCGGGTCCAGACCTGAATGGCGGAGTCGCCGTAATTCTCCAGCCGCCCTTTGGTGCCGATCACGGTGTAGTTACGGCAGGCGTCGGGGGTGTAGTGGCACTGTTGGTAGGTGGCGAGGACGCCGTTATCGAGCCGCATCTGGATGAGGCTCAGGTCTTCGACCTCGACTTCGGGATAGAACCCCTGTTGTTCGAGGGGGGGCCAGTGGCTTTCGCTCCAGAGGTCGCCGCGCAGCTCTTCGCCCGCCGGGCGGCGTGGGACCTTATCGTAGACCGAGAGGTTCCCGAGGCCGTTCACCAGGGTGGAGAAGCCGCCCGCCAGCCAGTGGATGACGTCGATATCGTGCGACCCTTTTTGCAGCAGCAGACTGGTCGAATTCCGTTTGGCCGCGTGCCAGCGGCGGAAGTAGGCGTCTCCGCCGTAGCTGACGAAGTGGCGGCACCAGACCGAGCGGACTTCGCCGATGACGCCGGAGTCGACCAATTCCTTCATCCGGCTGGGGAACTCCATGTAGCGCATGTTGTGACCGACGACCAGCTTCGTGCGGTTCCGCCAGGCGGCTTCGAGGATGCGGTCGGCGCCCTCCGTGGTGATGGCCATCGGTTTCTCGAGGAAGACGGCGACCTTGTGTTCGAGGGCGAAAAGCGCCTGCTCTTCGTGGAGGTAATCGGGGGAGGCGATGATGACGCCGTCGAGGTGCTCCTTCTCGATCATCTCGCGGTAATCGCCGTAGACGGCGGGGAGCATGCCGAACTTTTTGGAGCAGCGCTCCAGGAAGCGTTCGCGGGCGGCGGGGAGAACGTCCGCCCCCGCCGCCAGGCTGACGCCTTCGGCGGGCCGGTGGGCGTAATCGCCGAGATGGCCGCGTCCGGCGGCACCGATGACTCCGATGCGCAACATTTACTTGGTGACTTCGGCGCGGGCGAAGTCGTACTTCAGGAGGTGCTCCGGGAGGGGCGGAATCGCCACCGGCATGCCGCCCGAGCGGATCGAATCGGCTCCGGCGCAGCCCGCCGCCACGCTGTTCCGGGCGGCCTGCGGGGTGGACCAGACGTCGTAAGTCCCCCGCAGCGCTTCGACGAAGCTCCACATGATGAGAGGGTCGGCGCCGCCGTGGTTGCCGTCGGAGGCGTCGACACGGTAGGTGATGTCGCCTTCGAGGCGGAAGGTGTCCTTGCGGTTGACCCAGACCTGGATGTCGGCCTTGGGGGAGTAGTCGCCGTAGTTTTCGATCCGCCCCTTGGTGCCGATCACGGTGTAATTGCGGCACGAGTCGGGGGTGTAGTGGCACTGCTCGTAGGTGGCGAGGACGCCGTTGTCGAGCCGCATCTGGATGAGGTTCAGGTCTTCGACCTCGACTTCGGGGTAGAAATCCTTCTGTTCGAGGGGCGGCCAGTGGCTCGCGCTCCAGACGTGGGCGACGCCCTCCTTGAGCCGTTTCTGATCGGCCGGGCGGCGCGGAACCTTGTCGTAAACCGAGAGGTTCCCCATGCCGTTCACCAGCGTCGAATAACCGCCCGCCAGCCAGTGGATGATGTCAATGTCGTGCGCGCCCTTCTGCAGGAGCAGGCTGTTGGCGTACTTCTTCATCGCATGCCAGTCGCGGAAGTAGGCGTCGCCGCCATAGCTGATGAAGTGGCGGCACCAGATCGAACGGACTTCGCCGATGACCCCGGAGTCGATGATCTCCTTCATCTTGCGGGTGAAGGCCATATAGCGCATGTTGTGGCCGACGATGAGTTTCGTCCGGTTGCGGTAGGCGGTTTCGAGGATGCGGTCGGCGCCTTCCGTGGTGATGGCCATGGGTTTTTCGAGATACACCGGGATTTTATGCTCGAGGGCGTAGACCGCCTGTTCCTCGTGAAGGAAGTCGGGGGTGGCGATGATCACGCCGTCAAGCTGCTCCTTCTCGATCATTTCGCGGTAGTCGACGTAGACGGGGGGAGTCTGATTGAACTTCTCGAGATGCCGCTTCAGGAAGCGCTCGCGCCCTTCGGGGTAGATATCCGCGGCGGCGACGATCGAGGAGCCTTTTTCAGGTTTATGGGCATAATCGCTGAGCTGGCCGCGTCCGGCGGCGCCGATGAGTCCGATTCGCAACATGGTCATGAAAACATTCTCCAAAATTTAGAGGTTGTTATAATATACTTCGGCGATTCGAATAACCTATGGAAGAATTTCGCGAATCCATGGATTTTTCAACATCCGGCCCTCCGGCGGTATTCGGAGGGGGAGCATCCGGTGAATTTGCGGAAGCGGTTCGAAAAATAGTAACGGTCGCACATTCCGAGGCGGGCGGCGATTTCGCCGATGGTAAGAGAGGAGCTTTCGAGCAGCGAACAGGCCTGCCGCATGCGGAGCTGCTCGCGGTAACGGCGCGGCGAACAGCCGAACTCCTCGCGGAAGCGCGTGTAAAAGACGGCGTGCGACATGCCGCAGCGGCGGGCGATCTTGCCGATGGCGCCATCCCCTTCCCCCGCCAGCAGTTTCTGGGCGAGGAAGAGACGGGGATCGACCGCGCCCTCCTGCCGCCAGCAGCGCCCGGCCCGCGCCAGGACGCATTCGACCAGCAGCTTCGCCTGAAGGTTCCAGCCGGGCGGACGCAAGAATTCCAACTGCTGCGCCTCGAGAAGTTCGCGGCGCGCCCGTTTCGCCTCGGCCCCCTCGAAATGGAGCTTGCCGAGGCCCGGCAGCTCCTCCCGGTAGCGGAGCGGCTCCAGCACTTCGGCGCGGGGCAGCAGATGGAACCAGAGAATGTCCCAGGCGTGCTCCGAGTGGAAGCGGTAAGGGGGGCCGCCGCGAAAGAGGACGAGGTCGCCGGGCGCGATTGCCACGGACTTCCCCTCGAGCGACATCTCCCCCGCGCCTTCGAGGCAGTAGAGCATCCCCAGGTTTTCGCGGTAGTGGCACAACCAGGAGCTGCCGGTCTCGTGATCGGTAACGGTGCGTCCGGCCCGAAAATCCGGCTCCGGGCGGCAGTTATGCAAGCATACGGTCTTCATTCGTACGAAAACACATCCCTTCCGTAATTTCGCCTATTGTGAAACGGCGGCTTTATGGTACAATATAGCACAGGCACACATCCTGTCAACTGCAAAAGGAGTCCATCCGGATGAAAAACGATCGCGAAAAATTGCTCGGCTGCTGGCTGGGGAAAACCGTCGGCGGCATTCTCGGGGCCCCCTACGAGGGCTACCCCCACATGAACAACCTCACCTTTTACGATCCGGTCCCCAAGGGCTCCGAGCCGAACGACGACGTCGAGCTCCAGGTGATGTACGCCGCCGCCCTCGCCAAAATGGAAAAACCCGAGATCAACCGCGGCACCCTCTCCGACATCTGGATCGCCCACATGGAGTACAACGCCGACGAGTACACGGTGGCGCTCTGCAACCTCCGCCGGGGAATCCGGCCGCCGTGGTGCGGCAGCTACGACAACTATTACATCGACGGCATGGGCGCGGCAATCCGCAGCGAGCTCTGGGCCTGTCTCGCGCCGGGAAATCCCGAGCTGGCCGCGAAATTCGCCTATGAAGACGCCTGCATCGACCACGCCGGGGCCGGAATCGACGCCGAAATCGTCCTCGCCGCGCTGGAGAGCCTGGCTTTCGTCGAAAGCGACCTCGAAACCCTGCTCGACCGCTCGTTCGCTTTCCTGCCGGATGAGTCGGAGTTGAAGGCCTCCATGGTGGAGACCCGCCGTCTCTGGCGCGAATCGGGCGACTGGAAAGCCGTCCGCAACCAGCTTTTCGAGCGCTATGCGGATGAATTCAAGACCAACGTCCGGATCAACCTCCCCTTCACCGTGCTGGCCTTGCTGGCCTCCGGCGGCGACTTCGGCAAGGGGATCTGCATCGCGGCCAACTGCGGCATGGACACCGATTGCACGGCGGCTTCGGTGGGGGCGATCCTCGGCATCCTCAACCCCGCCGGAGTCACCGCCGAGTGGCTCGCCCCCATCGGGCGCGACCTGGTGGTCCGGCCGGAGAAGATCGTCAATATCGAAACTCCGAAAACCATCGACGCCCTGGTCGACCTCATCGAAGAGCTCCGTGCCCGTGTTCGCCTCGAGGTCGTTGTCCCCCATTTCGAAGAGCCGGATTGGTCGAAGCACGCCGTCAAGGCGGAAATCGCCTTCCACGAGAACATCCACTGGTACCATATCGACCAGAACAAGCTCGACTGGAAGCCCATTGAACTCTCCGGCTTGTACGCCGGGGTCGACCTCCCCGAAAACCGGGGGGCGCTTCAGGTGGTGGTGCGCTTCCGTTTCAAGATCGAGAAGCGCGACCGCTACACCCTCATCTTCAACAGTCCCGCCTCGAACCAGGTCTACCTCGACCCGGCCCCCGGTCAGACCTCGCTCCACGACGACCGCGACATGCTGTTCGGGCGGATGCGTCCCTACGACGGCCCCCTCCCTGAAAGACGCTTCCGCAACACCGAGCGCCCGGTCATCTTCTCGCCCTGTCTCGGCGGCGCCCCCCTCAACCAGTATAAGCGCCACCTGGTGCTGGAGCCGGGCGAACACGTTCTCGTCGCCGCCCTCTCCCCCCGGATCGGCGACCAGCGCGTCTATTGGGGAATGGGCGTCGGCCCCGTATCAACGGGAGCCTTCCTGCCCGGCGCTTTCCGCGATTGACTTTTGCCCGGTGACGCGGTATTGTATGTTGCATGGAAAACCAACAGACATACTGGAACCGCGTCGCCGACGCCAAAACCTTCACGACGCCGCTTGACCTCGGCCTCTTCCGGGAACATGTCCCCCTGGAAGCGGCCGTTTTCGACTTCGGCTGCGGCTACGGGCGGACCCTCGCCGAGCTTCATGACGCGGGCTACCGCAACCTCACCGGGACGGACTTCTCGGCGGGATTGGTGGAGCGCGCCCACCGGGAGCATCCGGGGCTGGATGTGCGTCTGCAGACAACGTCCCGGCTCGCCTTCCCGGACGGCTCTTTCGACTGCGTGCTGCTCTTCGCGGTGCTGACCTGTATCGAAAAAAATGAAGAGCAGTCGGCATTGCGGAACGAGCTGCGCCGGGTGCTGCGTCCGGGCGGCGTCCTTTATGTCAACGACTTCCTCCTCAACCGCGATGAGCGGAACCTTGACCGTTACCGGGCGGCAACGGCGCGGCATTCCGTCTGGGGCGTCTTTGAGCTGCCCGACGGGGCGGTGCTGCGCCACCATGACCCGGCCTATATCAGAGAGTGGCTGAAGCCCTTCGAAACCATCCATTTCGAGACCGTCACCTACCCGACCATGAACGGACACACCTCCAACGGTTTTTTCTTTTTCGGACGCAACCACTGAAAGGAACGTCATATGAGCCAATTTTACTGGGGTACGGCGACCTCCGCCTACCAAATCGAAGGAGCCGTCCTCGAAGGCGGCCGCGGATTCTCGGTGTGGGATGCTTTCTGCCGGATTCCCGGCCGGGTGCGCAACCTTGAAAACGCCGATGTCGGCTGCGACAGCTACCACCGGCTGGAAGAGGACGTCAAGATGCTGAAGATGCTCGGCGTCAACGCCTACCGCTTCTCGATCGCCTGGCCGCGCATTCAGCCGACGGGGCACGGCGCGCCGAATCCCGAGGGCGTCGCCTATTACAACCGGCTGATCGACGCCCTCCTCGCGAACGGCATCACCCCCTTCCTCACCTTGTACCACTGGGACCTGCCGCTCGATCTCGAGATGACCAAGGGCGGCTGGCTGAATCCGGCGCTGGCTGATGATTTCGCGGCCTACGCGAAGATCTGCTACGACGCCTTCGGCGACCGGGTCCGGCACTGGATCACCTTCAACGAGCCGTGGTGCACGGCGGTGTTGGGCTACGGCCAGGGCGCGTTCCCGCCGGGACGGATCGACCGCGACGAACCCTACCTCGCCGGGCATCACCTTCTCCTCGCCCACGCCAAGGCGGTCAAGGTCTTCCGCGACGGCGGCTACCCCGGCGTCATCAGCCTCACCAACAACTGCGACTGGCGCGACCCCCTGACCGATTCGGCGGCGGACCGCGAAGCGGCCCAGCGGGCAGTGGAGTTCTTCTACGGCTGGTTCACCGACCCGGTGTACTTCGGCGACTACCCCGAAACCATGCGGAAACGCCTGGGCTCCCGCCTGCCCAAGTTCACCCCTGAAGAGGTAAAGCTGGTGAAGGGGAGCCTCGACTTCCTCGGCCTCAACCACTATTCGACCCTGTACGCCTCGGCGGAACCGCCCGTGGGCGCGACCGACGTGGGTCCGAACGGCAACGGCGGCATGAGTGAAGATCAGGATGTGTTCCTGTCGCTCAATCCCGCGTGGGAGCAGACCGACATGCAGTGGAACATCGTCCCCGAGGGCTTCCGCAAGCTCCTCAACTGGGTCGCCAAACGCTACCCCGGCTACCCCATCTACGTGACCGAAAACGGCTGCGCCTGCAAGGAGCCGGACGTGACGGCAGCCCTGAACGACGACCAGCGCTGCCGCTACATCGAGGGCTACACCAAGGCGATGCAAGCGGCGATCGAGGAAGACAAGCTCGACATCCGCGGCTACTTCGTCTGGTGCCTGATGGATAACTTCGAGTGGGCGCAGGGCTACGCCAAGCGCTTCGGACTGGTTCGCGTCAGCCCCGACAACCTCGAGCGGATTCCGAAGAAGTCTTTTTACTGTTATCGCGATATCATCCGCGCCAACTCGTAACGAGCCGTTTGTAGAGACTTTAGAGACTTTAGAGACTTTAGGACTGTAGAGACAAGACATGGTTACTTGTCTCCCTCGCGGTCCCTCATGTCCCTAAAGTCTCTATCGTCCCTAGGAGCCGCGCGCCAAGGTACACCGGCCTCTCGCCGCCCCGCCAAATCGCCTGCTGCTTAGGGGGCGACCGGACCGGTGGATTCCCGGATATTGAGCTTGCAGGGGATCTGGATCGACGAAGCGCAGCGAACCTCGCCGCCGCGCATGCGCAGCTGCAATTCGCGGAGGGCGCGCCGGACCAGCCCCTCGCAGTTGAAGTCCAGCGTGGTGTGGGGCGGCTCCAGAAACGCGGACATTTTCGGCACCTCGTAGGTCACCAGCGAAACATCTTCGGGAATCCGCCGCCCGGTACGCAGAATCGCGTGCGCCGCCGCCACCGCCAGATGCTGGTGGATCATATAAATCGCGGTGAATCCCCGGTCGAGCAGCGGCGGGAGCATCTGGTCGAGGGGAACGAGAACGTGAAACTCGACATTCTCCGCCTCCGTCAGCTCCAAGTCGGCGGCGGCGGCGAAAAACTCCTCCGCGCCCCGGTGCTGCCCCAATTCGGAACGGCCGTCGGGAACGCCGCAGACCCGGACGATCCGGCGGTGGCCGAGCCCGGCCAAATGCTCCAACCCCAACCGGCTTCCGTCATAGGGATCGGGGTCGACGGAGCAGATATTCTCCGAAGTCAAGCCGTAGCCGTTGATGATGACCAGCGGCAGATGGGTCAAACCACTCCATTTCCGGCCGACGAAATCGTCGTCCCCCAGCGAAATCACGCCATCGCAGAAATACTCGCTGATCTGGCGGAGATTGCGGCTGGAGACGGCTTGCCACTCCCAGCCCAGCTTGGCCGTTTCATCGCGCAGGAGCTGCAGCAGCCGCGCCGGGAAAAAGGTGAAATTGTTGGTCAGGATGGCGATGCGCGGATGATGGTTCCGGGCGGTGTTGCGGTAGTTCAGCCGCCGCGCCGCCTCCAGCACGCGGGTGCGCACTTCGGGGGCGACGTTGGGCTTGCCGGTGACGGCGCGCGACGCCTGCGCCGCCGAGCAGCCGGCTTCGCGCGCCAGGTCGGCCAGAAGAATCTTCCCGGACATTTCATCCTCCATTTCCGGAATATAGCACCGGTAAAGTCAGCGTTCAAGCTTCAGAGAATGATTTCGTAGAAGATCGCGCCGAACTTCAGTTTCGAGCTGTCGAGCCGCAGGAGCATCCGGTCGTTTTCGACGCTGACGGGAATGCTTTCCGCCCGGGTTCCGTCGAAGTGGAGGGCGTAAGCTTCGGGAGCCTCCCGCCGGTTGGTCGACAGCGCGAGTTCGAGCTTCACGGCTTCGATGAGCGCCGGGGTGTTGCCCGATTCATAACAGATCGACAGCTCTTCGGTATTGAAGATCTGCCCGGAGTTGAAGGCGTTGGTGGTAATGACGAGGAGAATCCGACCCGCGTCCCGCAGCGATTTCTCCCGCTCCAGCGAGGCGGCGGCGATGCTCGCGGGCTTGTCGCAGGCGAAGATTTCGAGCGCGTCCAGCTTCACGGGGGCGTTCTTTTTCAGAATCGCCCCTTCGAGCCGGGGGGTGACGACGGTCATGGTCTTCTCGGCGGCGCGGAGCGTGAGTTCGCCGGTCTCGCTGACGTAGAGCCCCTTCCCCGGATCGCTCGGATTCCCGGCGGGGAGGATTCCCTTCTGCCGAAGCTGTCGGAAGAGCCCCTCCGCCTTGCCGCCGCCGAAGTTGTCGGGGCTGACGTACCACTGCGAAACCGGGAGGTAGACGAAATCGAGCGCCGTCAGGGTGAGGTCGGGCGAGGCTTTGCCGACCGGTTCGAGCGGCTTGATTTCGGGGTAGAGGAGTCCAAGCCGGGTCACCAACGACAGCTTCGCGTAGTCGTCGCCGATGGCCGAGAGGTAGTGTTTCGGGAACATCTCTTTACTCTTCAATTCGAGGGCGACCGAATGCGGAGCGGCTTGAACGTCGCGCCGCAGATAGATCAGCATACCCAGGGCTTCGTTGGCGCGCGAAATGGGGTCAAGCGCGTTGTCGAACCAGAGGAAGGGGTCAATCTTCAGCTTGACGGTGGTGTCGTGCGACGTCAGCGCGTCCCAATCCTGTAGCGCGGCGTAGCTGGAGAAATAGAGCCCGCGCTCATGCCGGTAACGGTTCGGCCCGCAGTGGGAGAATTCGGTGATGAAGTAGGGCCGGTCGAGAAAGCGCGCCGCCGCCGCCGCCCGGAAGTAGCTCGAATCGAGCGAACTGCCCTGACCGACGAAGCAGTCGAAATGAAAGTTATTGACCGTGGAGTTGGTGCGACTTTTCTCGATCAGCTTGCGGGGCGGCAGTCCCGAGGGGTGGGCGAAGTAGGTGTGCTGGGCGACGCACGGCAGCAGCGCCCGGCCGGGGAGCTCCAGGGTCCGCATAATCATATCCCAGTGGTTGACGAGGCCCGGATAGCCCGCGCTGCGGAGCGTGGTGTAGAACCAGGTCGTCATCTCCCGTATGGTTTCAATGAGGAAGGTCCCGATATCTTCGGCGCGGCGGTCGCCGGGGCGCAGATCGGCCTCGGTGATGTCGGGGACGCTGCCAAAGGTGACGGGGGCGCCCCACGCCTTCGCCAGTTCCGCGTCGCTCCGGTAGCGGGCGCGCAGCCAGTCGCGGAAGAGGGGCGTCAGATACTCCAGCCCGGCGGCGAAACGGAGGTCCTGCTCGTTGATGAAGTTGATCTGCATGATGACCGGGTCGTCCTTGTAGGCGATTTGCGTGTAGGGGTTGACCCGGCGCATCAGGTATTCCGTAAATAGTTTCCAGTGATTGCGGAATTTCGCATCGAAAAAGAGGCGCGCCTTGAAACCGTCGCCGGGCTTCTCCCTCGCAAAGGCGCGGGTAATCATTTTGTTGCCGGCGAGGTCGAGGTTGACGTAGATGCCGCGTTTCTTGAAGGCGGCGAAAAGGTAGTCGAGGCGGTCGAGGTTACCCATATCGATGGTTTGCTCCAGCTCCGCCACGGTCTGCGGCAGAAGGGTGTCGGCAATGGTGTTCTGCCGCCAGGAGGTGGTGACGAGCTTGTACCCGATCAGGAAGGACTCCGGCAGGTGAATGCGCACCTGGTTGTAGCCGCGCCGCATCACGGCGTCGGCGAAGCGGTCGATGGCGGAGTGATCCCACTCATGGTAGCGCTGCCGCCACATATCGAGAAGCATGAAGTTGAAGGAGTAGAAGCGCACCGGCTCCCCCGGCTTCTTCTCGAAGACCGGTTTCCCCTCCGGCGAGACGATCACCCGGCCGTGGGTTCCGGCGGGTTCACGCGGGACGAAATCGCTGAAATCGAGCGCGGTTCCCGGCTTGATTTCGAGAAACCGGTCGGCGTCCACGGGGCGAAACGCTTCACCGGCTTCCACCTTGAAAAGTCGCGCCAGCTCAGGGTTCGCCGACGGCGGCACCTTACCGCAGACGAAACGCCAGCCCTGCGAACCGGCAAGTACCCGCACGGCAACCAGGTTCTTCCCTTTCCGGACGGGAACGTTGAAGACGTGATCCTCCGGGGTGAACTTGTGCACGGCGTTGCCGCCTTTCAGGGTATTGTACTCCAGCTTGCCGTTGACGAAGCATTCGAAGCGCCAGTCGGCGGCCATGCCGAGGGTCATCACGCCATCCGCCGGGGCGTCGAACTCCTGATAGAAGACGGCGGCGCTGCTCTCTTTCGCCTTGCCGAGATCGAAGGTGTCGTTCTCCAACCGGACGGACCGGGTTCCGGCGGGAATCCGGTCAACCGGCAGGCTTTCGCCTTTCGCGCACTGCCACTCGGGGGTAAGGAGCGAAGCGTAGGTTTCATCCAGCCGCTCCAGCGTGACCGGGCCGAGATAGAGGGTTTCGCCCGCCGGGTAGAGCCCCGCCTGGAAGCGCGGCATGGCCAAGGGCGCGGGGAAAAATTCCCGGATCGTGAATTCGCGCACCTCTTTCTGCCATTCGGCGGTAACCGCGAGTTCGCGCCCGGAACCGGGGATGGCGCTGTAGGGCGCGGTCGCCCGGGCGGCGTGATAGATGACCTTACCCGGAGCGCTCCCTTTGTAGTGGAAGGTCAGGCGGTATTTTCGCCCCTTCTCCGCGGCGTTCGCCCAGGTGAAGTTGGCTTGCTTGTGCCACGCCTTGGCTTCGGGAGCGCTCGCGGTAATCTTGAGGGCGAACGCGGGGGAGCCGTCGGGCGTCTTGACCTCTTGCGCCGCCGAGGTCTGCCAGGTGTTTCCCGGCGCCGCAAAGAAGCTGACATTGGTTATGGTTTCGGCGCAGACGGCTGCTGCGAAGAGAGCGAGTGCCGGAATCAGGAAGAGACGTTTCATTTGGTATAGGGCTTCCAGTTGTTGTTCGTATCGTAGGTGAAATAAAGCATCTTGTAGTCGGCCGCGCCGACATGGCCGTCGAAGAACAGCACGCTGGACTTCCCGGAGTGCCCGTAAGACACATACCCACCGACAAGAGCGGCGCCGGCCTGCGAAATATTCCATTTCCCTTCATTGGCCGCCGCGGCGGCGGCCGGATTGTTGGTGTCGACATGAAGGAGCTTGGCGGAGGGGTTGACCACCCGGCCCATATGATGGCCGACATAACTTCCGGGCAGGGAAAGCGACTCGGTGGAATTCATGCCGTAAAAACTGATTCTGACCCAGTCGTCGCGGTTGCTGGCGGTATCGGTTTTGTTGTTGCTGTAAGTGCCGACCAAGGGACAAAGATTTTTCAGCGGCACGAACATGGCGTTGTGGCTGGAGTCGCCGATAAAGTAGCGAAGATAATTGATATAGGGGTAAGGGCTGCCCCAGGCATTGTACCAGCACATCGTCCAGTCGCTCTTCATCAGCGGCGGCAGCAGACCTCTGGTATCGTTGCTGTATTGGACTCCCGCCGTGCCGAGGCTCTTCAGGTTGGAGGTGCAGTGGGTGAGCCGGGCTTTGTCCCGCGCCTTGTTCAGCGCGGGCAAGAGGATGCCCGCTAAAATAGCGATGATGGCGATTACGACGAGAAGTTCGATAAGGGTGAAATTTTTCTTCATGACCGATTCTCCCGGTGGTTTCCGTTTCCGTTCTCTGACATTAATTATACCGGAAGACGCGGAAATAGCAAGATGGGAGGGGAAGAAACGACTGCAAAAAACTGCAAACAAAAATCAACGTCGAGCAGCGCTTATTCCTGCCGGCTGACTTTGCTTTCCCCGGCTTGATCGATATCGACTTTGCAGTCGCCGGAATAGCACACCTTCCCGTTCCCGGAGAGATCGCCGCGCAGGGATTTGTTCGCTTTGGCCTTGAGGCGGGCACTGCCGGAAAGATCGAACTCCACGCTGTCGGCTTCATCGAAATCCAGCTTCGCGCTGCCGGAAGCGTGGATATTCAGTTTCCCCGTGCGGCCGCGAAATTCGAACGTGGAGCTGCCGGAAACATGCAATCCCGCCGCTTGCCACTCCCCGGCGCACACGATGGAAGCCGAGCCGGACATATGAAAATCGGCGTGTTCCACCTCACTCGCCTGGATGACGATGCGGGCGGAGTCGCAGACATCCCACTTGACCCTCGGGAGCTGGATCCGGTCGACTTCGACGCTCCCCCCGCCGCTGATCCGGTATTTGGGGGGCGACTCTTTCAGGAAAAGCTCGATCACAACCGGCCGGGTCGCCATGACCTCCCCGCGAAACCGGGGCTCCAGGAGGCCGTCTTCCTCGATGATATCCAAGTATTCGAACAGGTTCTCCTCCATGGAAACCACGCAGCGCTCCCTTTCGCAGCCGGTCTTGATGGAGATTGCACCGGCGATTTTTGATTTCAGCTTGGAGACCGGCGAGAGAAGCCATTCCTTCTGCTTCATGACGCCGTTGCCTTCCACTTGCCGCTCTTGCGGCTCATCCTCTTTGCTCCACGGCCACCGCATAGTATTTATCCTTTCTCTGCAACCTTAAGAGACTGGGCATCATAATCCGGCGAGAAAATATCCCAACTCATATTCCCTTTTCCTCTTGCAATACGGTTTGCCGGGTGAAAACTCCTACCGGGAAACCGTAATCATAAGGAACGGTGCCGTAAATCATCAGATTCCCCCCGTTGTCCTTGCCGTCAAAACCGACGCTGTACACGACAAACCCGTCTACCGTCGTTCGCTTAAGGTTACCGCGGGAAGCATCAGGGTAGATGATCTCTCCGGTTTTGATAAGCAATGGCAGCCCATTGAATGGATCGACAGTAGTCGTATCCGCATCTTGAGCTCTCAGAATAGAAATATCTTCCGGTAGTTTGCCATGCTCGCGCCGATATAATTCAGCGCGGAAAGCCGTCCGCATGGAGCGCTCCCAAGCGATAAAACGGTTGATGCTTTGCTCGAAGTTTTTGCGTAAATCATGGTTTCCGCTGCTGAAGGGCCGGTAGCCTTCGGGCTTGGGACCGGGAGGGATATAAGGCTGCTCCAGACTGCCCCGAGAAACTTCAAGCTGTTTCAGGCTCTGTATTGCGTCATAATAACCCCAGGGGGAAGAGATGAATAATTTGGCGCGCATTTTTCGCCATAGACTGAAATCAGGCTGTATTGCACTTTCGGGTGACTTCAAAATTGCCGACTGGATGTACATTTCTCCACGCAGAGCATCGCGGCCTCCGGAGATACAGATATCTTCGAGTTTCTTGCTTCCGGCTATCAAATGCTTCAAGGTATCATTGGAAAGCTGGTCAACGATTGGGGAACAAGCCACGTCACGGATCATCCACCAACGGCAGTGAACCGCGAAACTTTGCCCGATGGTATGTGAAGTTGCGCACGGTTCTCGCAGACAGCAAGTGGAAATCAGTGAAACCATATCCAGATACTTCAGCGCCTGCTCCTGGTTGTTTTCACGGAACGCCAGGAGCGCATGGAATCCGTAGAAATGCGCCAGCCAGCTGAAGTACCTCATGCTGTCCAGGGGCATATTGATGCCGGATTCGTAGTCGAGATTGAAGCGCAATGTTTCCAGATTTGGAGAAAATTCTTCGAAGCGGGCCAGCAACGTGGCATTATCGATTTTAAATTTCTTCAGTTTGTCAATATCCAGAGCTTCCAAGGTAGTTCCTTTTCCTCGGAGTTCGGCCAGAAAACAGGCAAAGGACTCCGGGTCATCAATATCGCCGACTTTTTCTTCAAGCTCTTTGAATATGTCCCAGATATTTTGAAGAAGCTCCGGAGATGACGGCGGATAAATCTTGCGCATCTCATCCGCAGTTTGCGCACTGCCGGTTGTTTTCAATTCCTGCCAGACTTGATTGTAAACATTACGGGAGTGAATATGCATCCCCCAATAAATCACAACCGGCAGCAATAAAACAATCATTGCCGCCCAAAGCCAAACGTGTGTTCGTTTGTAAAGTGCCATTGCTCCCCCGCGTATTTCAAGATATAATCATACCAATACCACGACTTTACCGGGTTTCAAGACACGATCGGAGATTTTTCGGATATTCCCGGGTCCGGGCAAAAAAACGCATTTTTTGATCGAATGCTCTTGACATTGGTGATGGAATACGGTATACTATTAGCGAAGGACACCGAACGGTATACCGATCAGTCAGGAGAAAAGACATGGTTTCAGCGAACGCCGGCAAGCGGGACAGCGCGCGGATGCGCATCCGGCAATACGTGATGGATGCGCTCTATGCGCACGCCGGGGAGGTGTACCGCTTCCCCTCCAACGAAGACATTGCCCAGCAGCTCGGCGTGGCGCGCAGCACCGTTCAGCTCGAGATGAAAAGCCTGATCCGGGATGGCTTCCTCGAGTCGCGCCCCGGCATCGGCACTTTCGCGGGGCCGCCGCCCTCCATGCCCTCCGTGCCGCTGGTGGGGCTGCTGAACGGCGACGGCAAAATCGTTTATGAGTCGAGTTACAATTTCTCGTTGAAATCCCATATCGGGATGGAGCTGGCTAAGATTCCGACCATCATTCAGGAGATCCGCCTCGCGAACGAGCGCGAAAACGACCTCTACGCCGAATTGCTGGGGACGGGCTGCCGGGCGTTCGTCGCCGTTGCACCGCCCGAAATGCTTCTCCCCCCGCTTCGCCGCCTGGCGGAGAAGGTTCCCGTCGTCGTCGTCGACCGGACGGTTCCGGGGCTCACCTCCATCGAGCTGGAGCGAACCCGCAAGGGCGAAGTCCTCGGCCGGGCGCTGCTGGCGGAGGGGCGAAAGAATCCCTACTTCATCCAGGGCGAGCGTTACCGCCGAACCACCTTCGAAGGCTGCCGGAAAGCCTTCGCGGCGGCCGGAATCGAACTCCCCCTCTCCTCCTTCGCCCTCAACCGGGATGTGGAATCTCTGGAAGCGCTTCTCGAAGAAGGTTTCCGCCCGGACGCCATGATCGCGAGTTTCGAAACCACCGCCGCCGTCGTCGAACTCCTCCGCCGGTACGGCATCGACCTCGAGCGCGAATGCCGCCTCGCGACCTTCATGTCGAAGCCGCCGATTCCGGAACCCGTGATGCGCTTCGAATTCCCCTACCGGCGGTTCGGCGAGATCGCCGCCGCCGAGATCCAAAAGCGGCTGGCGAACCCGGAGCTGCCGCCGGAACAGATCGTCTTCGATTGCGAATATCAATTTATCACTCAGTAACTCAGGGAGGAACGTCAAAATGAAACAGCTTCCGTCTCCATCGCCCCAGCCGGCCAAAAATTTCACGCTGATCGAACTTCTGGTCGTAATCGCCATTATCGCCATTCTCGCAGGGATCCTTCTCCCGGCGCTGCAGAAGGCGCGGGCGCGGGCCGGGGCCGGCAGCTGCGCCAATAATCTGAAGCAGATCGGGCTGGCCTCCGCCTCCTACGGGAGCGACAATCGCGATTTCGTGCCCGCCGACGGCGGCTGGATCAACTCGCTGGGGATGAATCAGAATATGCTTCAGCAGCTGTTTCCTTATCTTGCCGGACGCCAGATTCTGCATAGCGGTTCCGAAAAAAATGTGCCCAAGGTTTTCCGCTGCCCCGGCGGCACCGCCGCGCAGGAGGGAACGATCTCCGGAACCATGGTTAAGACCAATTACTCCCGGAATCAGCTCCTCGGCCTCATGACGTCCAGCTTCGTTTCCGGCTGGGTCACCACCAATGCCCGGAAGTTCGCCAAATGCCGCCGCCCCTCCACCGCCGTCATGATCATCGACTACGACTTCCTGGCTTCCGACAGCACCGGCTTCGGCAGCTTTTCCTACTTCTGGGGCACTGGTCGCACGACCGCGCAAACCCGCTCCCCATTGCGTCATGGCGGACGGGACAACAATCTCGCCGCCGACGGCCGGGTCTTCCTCAACTGCATCATCAATCTCGACACGCTCACCTTCGCCAATCACTATGCTTTCGCCGACGCGCAGGCGGACAACAAGTTCCCGCTCTGGCCGCAATGAAACTCCTCGACCCGAGAGCCAAGGTATTCGAGATACGTCATCAGGTAGGGCTGTCTGTCTCAGACAGCCGTTCACATTGTATGGTCTTTGGGGTGAAACCGCGTCCTCGACTTACGCCGGAGAAGAAAGAGCCCAACACCTTTTATCACGAGTTCGTACCCGATAGAGTTTGCAACGAGAACGGCGCTCTGGGGACAGAGCGCCCTACCCGATAAAAGCTCCGCCGAACGTTTACACTGAATTTCACAATAAGGAATATCCATGAAACAGATTTTCTATGCCTTGTTCCTCCTGGCCGGAGTTTCCGTTGCCGCCGAAATCCTCTGGAAAGATGATTTCAAAAATGGCGCTTACACCATTTCCCGCCCGGAAACCGTCAAGATGGAGGGCTTCTGGAGGCTTCTTCCGCCGGAAGCCTTTCAGGGCAAGCTGATCCGTCTCACCGGCGAGTGGCGCGGCGAAGAGGTTGCCGCCGGCGCCCGCGACTACCTCGGGCCCAAGGTGATGTTCGCCCTGGGCGAAGGGAAGACGATCCGTTACCCGGGGATTCCCGGCAAATACGGGTCCTTCGACTGGACCCCCTTTGAGCTCGCCTGCTTCGTTCCGCCGGACTGCCCGAAAATCGGCCTCTTCCTCGGCTTTCAGGAGGGCAAAGGGACCTTGAGCTTCCGCAACGTAAAGATCGAGACGCTGGGGACGCCGCTCGACTTCACCCCCGCCGCCAACATGGCGTGGCTGGATGACGACGCCGGGAACGGCAAAGGCGGCTGGTCCGACCAGGGGCCGGGCGCGGACGGGCGCTGTTTCCTCCCCTATCTCTCGACGAAACTCTTGGCCAATGCTCCTTTTGAGGTGCTGACCAAGGGCGACGCCATACTCACGATGCACTCCAACCATTTCAAGAACGGCCCGAAAGAGGTAACGATTCCTCTGACAACCCCCGTTCGTGCCAACTCGCTTTATCTATTGCACACGCTTTGCTGGGGGCCGAAAGAGGAGGTCGAAATCGGCGCGGCGGTGGTGGAATATCAAGACGGCGGCTCCGAACGAATTCCCATCCGTTCCAAAACCGACGTCGCCGACTGGATTCAAAAGGAGGCTCTCCCCAACGGCGCGCTCGGCGTCCGGGCGCGGGGGACGGATGGCGACTGGCGAAACCTCTACGTCTCGCGCTTCCCCCTGAAAAAAGGGGGCCTGGTGAAATCCGTCCGTTTCGAGGCAAGCAGCCCCGCCACCCTCTGGATCATCGCCGCGGCCACGCTGTCGGAAACCCCTTACGACCTGCCGGTTCCGGCGGAGAAGGTCAAAACCGTCATCGTCCCCGGTCCCGACTGGCTGCCGGTCGCCCGCGAGGACTACAACCGGCGGAAAAAGGATTCGGCGCTGGACCTCAGCAACCTCCTCGAACGCGCTCCGGCCGGGACCCATGGCCGGGTCATCATCCGCCCGGACGGGCACTTCGCTTTCGAGAAGCGGCCGGAGCAAATCCAGCGCTTTTTCTCCGCCGGAGTCAGCTTCAAGCTGGAGAGCCGCTGGCAGGTCGATCAGCTCGCCGACGAACTGGTCAAAAACGGCTATAATATGGTGCGGATTCATATTCCGGAGAACACCCTGATGCACGGCTCCGGCCGGACGCTGCAATTCAACAGCCACTACCTCGACCTCTTCGACTACCTGGCCGCCGCCCTCAAGAAGCGCGGCATCTATATGATGTGCGACATGGCGGGGTCGATCATCTACGGCTGGGAGCCGTACCCCACCAACCATTGGGGCTCAACCCACAGGGACAACTCCCGGCCGCGCAAGCGCCTCGTCATTCATTTCGACGAACAGGCCCGCGCCGAATGGCGGCAGGGCGTGGAGCAACTGCTCTGCCGGGAAAATCCCTATACCCAAACCCGCCTGATCGACGACCCGGTGCTGGCGATGGTCTTGGGCTACAATGAGCAGGAGTTCGAGTTCAGCCGCCAATTCCCGCCGGAGCTGGTCGCACCCCACTACCGGGCCTTCCTCGAGCGCAAATACGGCTCCATTGAAGCCTACAACCGCAAGTGGCGCAGCAACTTCACCGCCTTCTCCGGCATCCCCTGTTTCACCACCCGCGAGGGCGGCAACAGCGACGTTCAGGAGTTTCTCTATGAGACCGAAGGAAACACCGCCCGCTGGTACCGCGAACAGCTCCGCGAACTGGGGTACCGGGGGCCGGTCTCCTCGTACAACGTCTTCAAGACGCACCACTTCAACCGCATCCGCCGGGAGAGCTGCGACTATATCGCCATGAACAGCTACCACGGCCACCCCACCAACTGGGTCGAACCCGGTTCGGAGGTGTCGCAAGAGAGCTCCATCGCCAAGTCGGCCAACCTCTTCCGGGACATCATCTCCGGGCGCTTCCACGGCAAGCCCCTCGTGGTCACCGAGTACCAGTGCGTCTACTGGAACCGTTACCGCTACGAGCAACCCTTCGTTTTCGGCGCTTTCGCCGCCTTGCAGGGGCTGGACGCGATCTCCATGCACACCGAACCGGTGTCGCTGAAGCCAATGGTCTTCGGGAATTCCCGGATCGTCTCCTTTGTCGGGTACCAGGACCCCATCGCCGTGGCCTCGGAGTTCCTGACCTTTTTTCTCTATCTACGGGAAGATGTTAAGGCTACTCCCGATACCGTCCGGATTCTGGTGCCGCCCGACAATGCCGGTATCGCCAACCCGAATACGACCCTCTCCAAGACCCAGAATTCGCTGGCCCTGATTCACGGTTTCTCGATGACCGGCGAACCGGACCCGAAGGCCATGCTCTTCACCTTGAAGGACGGCGCGCGAACCGCCGGAACCGAAGCCTTCTCGCAGTCGGTCGATGAAGGCGCCAACCTCGTTCCCTACCTGAAAATCTTGAAAGAAAAGGGTTTCCTGCCGCCGACCAACCGCAGCAACGGCATCAATCTCTTCGAGAGCTCGACCGCCGAACTGCTGCTGGACGCCGACAAGCGCCTCATGGCCGTCAACACCCCGCGCTTTCAGGGCATCTGCGCCGAAGCCGGAACCCAATGGGCTCTGCCCGACTTCGCCGTCGAAAGGATGAGCGTGCGCGGCAACCTGTCGCTGGTTTCGATCGACGGCCGCCAAAGCCTTCGCGACGCCAAGCGGCTGGTTCTGGTCTACGCGACCAACGTGCTCGGGAACGGCATGACCTTCGCCGACCGGGATATGGTCCGGCTGGTGACGGCGGGGCGCGGACCGGCGCTGCTGCAGCGCGGTGAATTCCGCGTCAGAATCCGCAACCGGCAGGCGGCGCAGCTGAAGCTGTATCCCCTCGATCTCGAAGGGAACCGCCTGAAAGAGATCGCGCCCGCAAAAGTGGATGGCGAACACGCCGTTTTCTCGGTTGACACCGGCCGGGATGGAGCCGCCGTCTTCTTCGAAGTCAGCGTAAAATAAGATTAGCCCGCATATTGCATGAAGCCGGTCGCGCCTTGAGCAATCTTTTGAGCTCATCAACTTACAAAATCCTCGCCGATAACTTGTTATCGTCTGTGGTTTTGCAACTTGCTGATTCTCAAAATCTTTGCTCAATGCATCGACCTTTTCATGCAATATGCGGGTTAGAACGGCACCAGATGGCTGAAGGAGAGGTCCTTGGCCGGGAGGTCGCCGAAGCGGGCGGCGGGGTGGAAGTCGGAGGGAAAGGCCAGCGTGCGCTCCCCTGGGCGGCCCTCGATCTGGTCGACGAGAAGCCGCACCGCCGCCCGGATCTGTTCCTCCGAGCGCTGCAGAATCACCCCCGCCAATCCGGAGGGATGAGTCAGCCAGTTCCAGTCGTCGTAGATCCCCACCACATCCGGCGCGTAGCCGCCGGCGACCGCCGCGAAAAAACGCAGGATTCCGTGGGGAGCGTTGCTGAGGAGAGCCGGTGGGCGCTCCCCGGCCAGCGCCTCCATGGTGGCGAAGCTGGAGTGCAGCTCCCAGACCGGCTTCACGCCGCACTGACGGCAGGAGTCGCGGAACAACTCTTCCAGCATCCGGTCGAGGCGCGACCGCCGGAGCCAGGCGGCAAAGCGGATCTCCCGGTGGCCGCGGCCGGCGAGAAAGCGTACCGCCTCCGGCAGCGAAACCGTGAAATCCGCGTACACCGAAGCAATCCCCTGATCGTTCGGCAGATTCATCACCATCGGGAAATCCATCCCCATCAGCCGCTCCAGAATCGGCAGCTCCTTCGGGAACAATCCGGAAGCGAAGAAGATGCCGTCCACCCGCGCCTGCTGCAAATGGTCGAGGGCGTCGAGGCTCCGCGCCTCGTCCCAGCGGCTGATTTCAAGCATCATCCGGTAGCCGAGGCGCTCGGCCTCCTCCATCACCGTCTCGGCCAGCGCCGCGTAGAAGCGGTTGGTGATCGAGCCGACCACAAGGCCGATGGTATCGGTCCGCCCCCGGCGCAGGGCTTTGGCAATGCCGGAGGGCTGATAGCCAAGCTCGGCGGCGGCTTCCCACACCCGTTCGGCCCGCTCGCGGGCGTCCCGGCGTTTGCCCATGGTGAGGCCCGCCAGCGCGCGCGCGGCAGTTTTCTCGGGCACTCCAGCCAATCGGGCAACATCTTTTACAGTAACCATAGTAGGATAGTATAGCACCGCCGCCGCAATTTTCAACCCGCACCGCATTAAAAACTCTTTTGATGAATAACGCAAAGAAATGAGGCAATTCGAGAATTCTGCATTTTTATCACTTTTTTCTCATTTTTGACGTGCAATTTCGCAAAAGGCAGTTATATTAGAGATGCGAGCTCTATTTCGCAATAATTTGGGAAGATGGGGTGGGGGGATGGAAAAGCTGCTCGAAGACTTTGAATTAACTGAAGAAGAACTCGAATCGATCTCGTCCGGGACGCAGATGGTGACGATTTCCTATCTTTCGCTTGAGAAAGATAACGCGATTCCGCTGGAGATCGATATTCCGCTGGTTTCGCTCGACCGCTGGGAGCGCGAGAATCCGGGTATCGCTCCCTATGCGACGTTCAATTACTACACTTTGTAACTTCACTTTACGCAGAAAAGGGCGACCGTTTAAAACGGCCGCTCTTTTTTATTTCCCGATAAGGTAATACCTGAATCCTTGAAGAATTTCAATTCCCAACGTGGAAACCGGCGGAATAGGGTGATATATTATTGTGTTCTTTGAGGAGGTGCGCAATTGAAGAGACTTCCACTTTTTCTTTTTCCGCTGCTCGTTCTATTGGCCGGCTGGGAGGGGGGTTGCCGCAAGGCGCCGCCCCCGCCTCCCCCGCCGCCCGTGGCGGTCTCCGTCACGGCGGCCGTCACGGAATCGGTTCCGCGCCGGCTGACCATGATCGCCTCCGTCCAGGCCTTCGCCTCGGTCGACCTGGTGGCACGGATCAAGGGCTACCTCGTCGAACGGAACTTCCGCGACGGCACCTTCGTTAAAAAAGGCGACCTCCTCTACCGGATCGAACCCTACCCCTACGAAGCCGCGGTCAAAGTCGCCCGCGGCAACCTCGGCGTCGCCATCTCCACCCGGAAAAATGCCGACATCACCATGAAACGCCAGAAGGAGCTGGTCGAACGCCAGGCCACTTCCGTCCAGGATTACGACAACGCCCTCGCCTCCAAAATCGAGGCCGACGCCAACGTTGAAACCATGCAGGGCCAGCTCGAACAAGCCGAACTCAACCTCGTCTATACCCGAATCACCGCTCCCTTCGACGGCTGGATGGGGCTCAACCGCTACGACGCGGGCAATCTCGTCGGCCCCGACAGCGGCGTCTTGGCCACCATCGTCGACCAATCGCGGGTATTGGTGCAATTCTCCCCGGCGGATGCCGATCTGCGGGGGCTCGGCGAACATCTCGCCTCCAAGGAGCAGTTCGCCAAGCTGGAGGTCCGGCTCTTTTTTGAAAGCGGCGAGACGTTTCCCGAAGCCGGAACCATCGTCCGCTACGATAACCGGATCGACCCCTCCACCGCCACCGTCACCCTTCAGGCGATCTTCCATAACCCCGAGGGAAAGCTGACCCCCGGCCAGTTCGTCACCATCGAGCTTCGAACCCAAAAAGCGGAGAAACTGCTGCTGGTTCCCCGGAGCGCCATCCTCTCCGACCAGACCGGCGAATACCTCTGGGCGGCGGGCGAAGACCAAAAAGCCCAGCGCCGCAACCTGGTCGTCACCCAGGAGTTCGACCACTTCGTCGCCGTCTCGCAGGGCATCCGCGAAGGCGACAAAATCATCCTCGACAATCTCACCCGGATCCGCGCCGGAATG
>JAVBRV010000232.1:0-16712 GCA_031547585.1 Victivallaceae bacterium | reverse complement strand
CGAAGCTGCGCGAGGTGGAAATGATGATCTGCCCGGTGTTGTCGATGATCGATTTCTCCATGACCGAAGGACCGTTGTTGCCGGCGAATTGGAGCCCTTCGATCAACTCCGAGAGCGAGATGTCGATGGCGCAGACGCCGTCGCCTTTCTTCCCGAGCACCTGCAGCGGCGTCGCGCAGGAGAGCACGAGGCCGATGCCCGCCACACTGTCGACGTAGGGGACCAGCCAGACGGGACCATCCTCCGGCTTCGCGGCGAGGACCGATTTATACCAGTTGCGCGTGCGGGGGTCGTAGTTCGGGGGGAAGGCGCTGCCGGCGGGGTAGGCGACGAAGAGTCCGTCCGAAAAGCCGAAGAAAACCCGGATGACCGGCGTTCCGTGTTCGAGCGCCCGCGCCCGGGTGAGTTCGAGATTTTCGGGCGTCAGCCGGGTGTCGCGCGGACTCTCCAGGATGAATTGCTGGAGGCGCGGCAGCAGCCGGGCGATGGTGGCTACCCGGAGCTTCGCCTTGCCGGGGTCGATGTCCGGCACGGTGTTGATGGTGACCGCCTCGGGGAAAACGTTGCCCTGGTGGAAGGTGGAGAGGACCAGACCCGGCGCCTTCCCCGCTTTCAACTCCTGGATGGTGAAGGCGGTTCCCTTGGCCGCCTCGGGCGGAGCCGGGGCGCGTTCGAGCTGGAATTGAAGGTCGGCGGCCAGGGAGGCGGTCATCTGCTCCAGCCGGAAGAACTGCTCGTCGATCAAATGTCCTGCGTGGGTGCAGTCGGAGTACGCCATCCCCAGCGCATACTCCTGCGCCCGGAGTTGCTCCGAGAAGCGGTATTCGCGGTATAGCCCGAGGGCGGTGAGAGCGACCAGCGCCAGCAGCGCCGCGAGGGAGATGGTCAGCGTCAGCCGCCGGTGGAGGTAGAACCAGCGCGTCATTTTCATGAAGAGGTTGTCCGGCCGCGCCGACACCTCCAGCCCGGCGAGGCAGCGCCGCAGGTCGCCGGAAAGCTCCCCGATCGTCTGGTAGCGCTCTTCAGGGTCGTTCGCGGTCGCTTTGCGGATGATCGCCTTGAGGTCGGCGTCGACCGGCACATGGTAATGGTGGGAGAGGTGCGCCATGTGCCCGTCGCGGATATTGGTCATCAGCTCCTGCTGGTTCTTGCCGGAGAAAGCCTTTTTCAGCAGCACGGTTTCGAAGAGAATGGAGCCCATGGCGAAGATATCGGCCCTTTGGTCGCACTCCTCGCCGCGGACGGCTTCGGGGGCGAGGTATTGCGGGGTGCCGCAGATCTGCTTGCGGGGGTCGGCGACGCCGGATTTCGTGGCGGTGATCGGCCGGGCGATGCCCCAATCCATGATGTAGGTTTCGCGGTATTCGCCGATCATGATGTTGGCGGGCTTCAGGTCGCAGTGCATGACCTTGCGGCTGTGGGCGTACTCCAGCGCGTCGCAGACCTTGAGGAAGAGGTCGAGCCGGTAACGGAGCGCTTTCCCTTCGTCGTAGGCGGCGACGCCGTCGAGGCGGTAGAGGGCGCCGAGCTGGTCGAGGTAGGCTTTGAAGGTCTGCCCCCGGACCATCTTCATAGCCAGGTGGAGCCCGTTTTCGTTGTCGGTGTTGATGGTGTAGATCGGCACCACGGCGGGGTGGTCGAGCTGGGCGGTGACCCGCGCTTCGGTGAGGAACCAGCCCCGCAGCTCCGGATTGTCGGCGTAGCCCTTGCGTAGCGATTTCATGGCGACTTCGCGGCGCAGCCGCCGGTCGAAGGCGCGGCGGATGATTCCCTGGCCGCCCTCGGCGAAGGTCTCCCCGGTTTCGTAGTTTTCGGGGAGCGGTTCCAATTCGGCCTCATCGCCGGAGAAGCTGACCTCGCGGGGGGTATGCTTATCGTTGAGCCGGTCGATGACGGAGTTGACGTCGACGCGCTTTTTACCGCGTGGACGCGAGGGCGTTTTCGGAGCGGCCGCGAGAGGGATCGAGGGGAGGGGATGGGGCGCGGCTCCCGGCAGGATGCAGGTGCGCTCGGGGTCCCCGCCCGGCGGCAGGACGACGGTGCGTTCGGGATCTTCATCCGGCGGTTGAATGACGGTACGGTCGCTCATGTTCGGCATTATCCTCGGGGTTGCCGTCTATTACCATACCGCCGTTACGCCCGGATTGCAAGCCCCGGGGCCGGCTTTCCACTCAGAACTTGATGGGAACCGGGGGAACCGCGTCGCCTTTCAGCTTGCCGGTCATCACGTCGACCGCCGCCTCCATCGAAGCCGCGACCGCGCCGTAGGTGCAGATATAGTTTTCCACGCCCGGCATCACTTCGAAGTCGTACGGCGAATCCATGGCGACGACGATCACCGCCGGGCCTTTTACGGCCAGCAGCTCGTTCGCCAGCTTCGCCTGCTCCCCGTAGAGGATCGCGTTGCAGGCGCCGAGAACGACGGTGTCGTACCCTTTCGCCGCCTCGCGGACCTGCTCCAGCTCCCTTTCGGTCGGTTTCAGCTTGGTCATGATGCAGTCGCCGCCCCAGGCGTTCCGCACGGCGTTGTAGAGCATGTCGGCCGACTGGATTTTATCGCCGGCCGCCAGAATTTTCTGCGGTTCGACGCAGACGGTCAGCACTTTGCCGGGGGCCGCGAGCGGCAGATTCCGGTTTTTCAGCAGCGTCACGGAACGGTTCGCCAGCTCCCGCGCCAGCGCCTTATGCGCCGCGCAGCCGACGATTTGGTCCGCCCGGGCGGGGTCGGCGAACGGATGGTCCAATAGGCCGATGGCCTCCTTCTGCTTCAGAATCCGGGCTACCGCCGCATCGATGATCTCCCTGGCGATCTTGCCCGACTTCGCGGCTGCGAGGAGCGCGAAATAGCCGTCCTCGAAGTGCTCGAGGCTGCCTCGGAGCAGCACCAGGTCGCAGCCCGCCAGCACGGCCATGACGCTGGCTTCCGCCGTGCCGTACTGGTTCTGGATGGCGGGCATCCGCATCGCGTCGGTTTCCACGATGCCTTCGAAGCCGAGCTTCTCCCGCAAGTACCCGGTGATCATCTTCTTCGACATCGTCGCGGGGTACTCCGGGTCGACAGCGTGGGTGAGAACGTGGCCGGTCATGACGCCGTTCAACCCGTTCGCAAACAATACTTTCAAGGGTTCGATATCGGTGCTGTCGAGCTCATCGAAGCTCTTGGTGATTTCGGCGAGGCCCTTATGCGCGTCGGTGGCGACCGAGCCGTAGCCGGGGAAGTGCTTGCCCATGGCGGCGATGCCCGCGTCCTTGAAGCCCTTCATCATCGCCAGCGCGTGGGCGGAAACCCGCTCCACCTCCACCCCGAAGCTGGCGGACTTCATGGTTTTTCGCCCGGCGTAGGTGATGACGTCGACGATCGGCGCCTGGACGAGGTTGATCCCCATGGCGGCGAACTCTTCGCCCGTCGCCTTCGCCACCTGGTAGGTGAGCTCCGTATCGTTCGCCACGCCTAACGACATGTGGCCGCTGTAGGCGAAGGCGCCGGCGCGGTTGACGTCGTTGCGGATGCTGCCCTCCTGGTCGACGGCGATGAACATCGGAATCTTCGCCATCCGCTGCGCCGAGTTGAGGAACTCCGCCATCTCCCCCGGCCGGAAATAGCGGTTCGGTTCCCCGACCAGTTCGCTGTTGCCGTCATACTCGGCGTTCGGGCAGTAGCGCAGCATGCCGACGTGGTATTCCCGGATGCACTTTTCGATGTCGGGGCCGATCTCGCCCTTTTGCAGAATCGGCACGCACATCTGCCCCACTTTTTCTGCAAGCGTCATGCTTTCGAGTAATTTTCGGGTGTCCATTATTTTCCTCCCACCGCGGCATTGAATTGATCCATCAGCTGCTGCTGAACAGTTTCGTTGAATTCGTCATTCAGGAACCGGTCGAGCCAGGTTTCGTACAGCTCCGTCCTCGACTCCTCTTCCCGGCCGGGAATCATCGGGTAGAACCAGGCGCCGACCGACTTCGCCGCCTCCTGATCTCCTACGGCGTCGCCGATCATCAGGGTCCGGCGGGGTTCGTAGACGCCCTTCACCGCGGCCACCAGCTGGGTCTCCTTGTTGCCGAACTCCTGCCCGTAGATTTGGGTCACATAGTCCAGCAGGTTCTCCTTTTGCCAGTCGCTGCGGAGGCTGCTGAGGGAGGCGGAGGAGATGACGGCGACGTCCGCCCGTTCGGCGGCCTTCTTCAGCGCCCGGAGGACGCCGCGAAAGGGCGGCAGGCTCTCGACCTCGCGCTGGAAGAGTTCGTCCGCCCGGCGGCTCCACTCCAGTACTGTCCGCAGAAATTCGTCGTCGTGCTCTTGCAGATACTCCACGAGGCGCGCGTTGGAGAGCTTGCCGCTCTTCAGGAATCCCGGGAGCGCCGAAGTATCGGGAACCTTGAATCCGCTTTTCTCGAACGCTTCAAAGGTCAGTTGCAGGCCGGAAAAGCGGTCGATGCCCCGGGTGCCGGAGTAGAGGTTGATCGATTCACAGATTTCGTACACCTTGCCGGCGTGCTCCGCCAATTCCCAGATCTCGATCATGGTGGGGATGAACGCCTTCCGGTGCTTGATCGTCATACTGTCGAAAGCGGTGCCGTCGGAGTCGATCCCGATAAAAAATTGTTTCCGCATGTTGTAACAGGCTCCTTCTTTTATCTAGTATAGCATAGGGAAGGAGCGATGTCAAACGATCTGTCCCGAAGAACTGCTTATTCGTATAGATTGACTCAGATTCCCGTTACAACAGGCGTTTCAGGCGGTCGGCGATGCGCTCGGCCATCCGGACGGCCCCGAAATCGTTCGGGTGGCAGCAATCCTGGGTGCACTCTTCGCGGAAGGCTCCGGCGAAGAGGGTTTCCCCGTCGAGGAATTCGACCTTCCGGTCTCCGGCGCTGACGGCGTTTTGCCAGGTGCGCATGACGATTTCCCGGCGGAGCGGACTGTCGTTGTCGGGACGGAAATCGCAGCGCGACATCAACAGGATCGGCGTCTCCGGGCGCTGTTCGCGGTAGCGGCGGAAGAAGGGCTGGTGACGTTCCGCAAGGAAGGCGGCCGTCGGCGCGTTGTGGTCGAATTCGATCACCAGCGCGGCGATATCGAGTTCGGCGATGGTGTCGGCGATGCCGAGCTCGCCCCGGCAGGAGCCGGAGAAGCCCATATTGATCAGGTGAAAATCGAGCTGGCGGGCGATGATGGAGGGGTAAACGAGACCGGGATTCCCCGCCGAACCGCACATGGTGATGGAGGAGCCGTAGAAGACCACGGGTTTGGCGACCCGGTGCGGCGTCGGGGGCTCGATGACGCTGCCCGGAGCAACGCCGATGGCGATGGCGGAGGTCGCAGAGTGGAACGGCAGGTACAGCGCGCAATCATACAGCCCACCTTCGGCCGGGAGGCGTTCGTACAGGGCTTCGATATGCTCCGCGCCGACGGGAATGAAGCGGTTGCCGCGGAAGACCGACTCCGGCCCGGTTCCGGTGTAGAGGTCGAAGCCGTTGCTGCCGCCCCGGTTTTTGCCGTTGTAGACTTCGGAGAAACCGGCGCGGAAGCCGACGCAGGGGGAGTCGGTGCGGAAGCGGATTACCTCGCCCGCCCCCTGCATGCTCATCGGGTAGACGCCGGGCATATCGCATTGCGCGGCGACGTCGAGGGGCAGGCGGCTGCGGCGCCCTTCGGCGTCGATGTAAGGGAAGCCCTCCAGCGCGAAGGGAAGGGCGAAGCCGTCGTGAAACTCCAGTTTACAGCTGCCGATTTCCTGTGACTGGTAATTGGCGTCCAACTCTGCGAAGCTTTTTTCTTTCATGAAATCGTATCCTTTATTGGTCCTGTGGATTCGCGTATGATCAGTTTCGACGGGCATTGTATGGTGCGCAGTTCCGGACGGCCCTCGATTTCGGCCAGCAGGAGGTCGACGGCGCTCCGGATCAACCCCGGGTAATCGTAGGCCACCGTGGTCAGAGGCGGCACCAGAAAAGGCGATACCTCCTCATTTTCACCGGCGATGACGGAGACATCCCCGGGAACCCGCTTGCCGCGGGAACGGAAGTACGCCAGGAGCCGCGGTCCGTGCTTGACGGTGGCGCCGATGAAAGCGGTGAAGCCTTCGGCGAGGAGGGCGTGAAGCGTCTCCTCCAGCGCCTCCCAGTCGTGGAACTGATGGCGCACTTCATCCCCGATTTTCCAGGCCTTCGCCGCTTCGGAGAGCTCGGTCATTCCTTTGCGGTAATCGCGCGGCAGCCGCGCATCCCGTATCGCCGGCTGAAGCAGGGCGATCCGGCGGTGTCCGAGGCCCGCCAGGTGCTCCACCGCCAGGCGCACGCCCCCCTCGGGGTCGATCCCCGGAATCCGGTCCAGCAGGTTCCCGTAGCTGTTGACCGCGACCAGCGGCAGGTTGAAGTGCTCGTGCCAATCCGGGAGCAGGTTCCGGGAGAAGGCGATCACCCCGTCGAACAGCCACTCATCCAGCAGCGACACATGCTCTGTCGGAATCACCGCAAACCGGATCTTCCGCCTCCGGGCCTCCCGCAGCAGGGCATTCTGCAGATTGCCGGAGCTGTCGTCGATCCACTGGGTCAACACCGCGATCGTCAGGGGATGCTTCGCCGATTGGTTCCGGTAATTCATCTGCCGGGCCAGCTCGTGAATCCGCTGCCGCACCTCCGGGGCGACCTTGGGCTTCCCGTTCAGCGCTCGCGACGCCTGTGAGACCGACACCCCGGCCGCCTGAGCCAAATCTTTGAGAAAAGTCTTTTCCATAACGTCTACTATACGGCCATTATCGGTGAATGCAACCCTATTTGCGCCCGTTTGCCCTTGATTCCGTCTGTAACCCCTTGCGCCTTCCGCCAAAATATACTATAATATTAGCAAACAGAAGCCCAACAGGAGGAAACATGAAGCGAAATTTTACCCTTATCGAACTCCTTGTCGTTATAGCCATCATCGCCATTCTGGCGGCGATTTTGCTCCCCGCCCTCTCCAAGGCGCGCGACCGGGGGCGGGCCGTCACCTGCGTCAACCTCTTCAAACAGCTCGGCACCGCTTCCAGCTCTTACCTCGACGACAACCGCGGTATGCTCTGGGTCGCCACGGATAAAGTTCTCGGCAAGGCCTACTACGCCTCTCCGATCTCCTACCCCTATCTCAAATACTACGCGGGCAGCCGGGCCTGCGAAAACCCCTGGAGTCAATCCTACGCGAGTATCTCCCTCGCCTGCCCGGTTCTCGCCGGGGTGTCGGAGTTGATGGTCGACGAGTGTACGCACCATACCTCGGGCAAAAAGGGACATGCCGATCACCGGCAGATCTTCCGTGTCATCGGCATGAATTACCAGGTCATGCTGCCGAACAAGACCGACACGACCGGGCAGCACTACTTTCACGACCGCCGCCGGGTCGTCCGTCCTTCGATGGGCATGATCCACGCCGAGGGCAAATGGAACACCATGAACAAGGACGCCGACGGATTCGGCACCGACGACCTCGGCTTCTGCCACGGACGCCGCACCAACATCCTTTACTGGGATGGTCATGTCGGCACGAAGAGCAAAAGCGATGTGATCTGCGGGCACTCCACCTATAAGGCGGATTGTTCGCGCTGCGCCATCTGGTTCCTTTACTCCAAGTGAGACGCATTATGAAAAAACTTCTTCTTCTTTCCTTGCTTGTATCCCTCGGTCTTGTTGCTGGAACCCTCCGCGAATGGAATTTCAAAGACGGAACTTCCGGCGTGACCGGCAACCCGAAGCAGGTCTCCATCAAGGTCGATCCGGCGGTGAAGACGCCGGAGGGAGCCTCCACCCTTGCCCTGAAACTGATCGACCGCCCGGCGGAGAGCCCGATCCACGGCGTGCAAGTCAGCTTCCGCACCGAAGCGGAGCTGGTTCCCGGCAGCCGTTACCGGGTCAGCTTCCAGCTCCGGGCCGACCGCAAAGCTCCGGTTGCCGCCAGCTGCATTTTGCAGGAAAAACCCTACTCCCCCCTGGGGAAAAACACCGCCTGGAGCGGCATCGCCAACGAGGAGTGGCAGCCTGTCGTCATCGAGTTCACCGCCGTGCCGGAGGGAAAGCAGGCCATCCGCGTACCGATGCTGATGCTGGGGAATTTCCCCGTCGGCGGAACGTTGTGGGTCGGTCCGGTCCGCTTCGAGAAGCTGGAGGGCTTTCTCCCCCTCGCCCTGAATCCGGAGTGGCAGGTGCGCTTTGAAACCACCGGAAGGGAGAAGACCGTCACACTGAAAAACGACGCCGTCGACCTCACCCTTCTCGCCGGGGGCGGCAAAGAGAAGGACGTCGCCATCCTCGTCAATGAATTCGACGCCCCCGATGCGGGGATGATGCAGGTCGGCTGCGCCGCCGATTACTGGTTTGAGTTTTCCGTCAACGGCAAGGTGGTCTACGACACGCTGGCGGCCGGGAATGTGGAAACGGCCCTCCGCCCTACCGACCACGTCTTCAACTTCCCGGTCCAAAAGGGGAAGAACCGGGTCGAAGTCCGGGTCCTCGCGGGCAAGGGGGGCTGGAAGTTCGTCTGCGGCAAGGTCCCCTTCAAGGAGAAGTTGAACCGCATCACCGAGATCGCCCGGGGCCCCGGGTGGCGGCCGGTCAAGATGGACGCCGTGGAGTGGGAGAATCTCACCGCGAAGCGGCTCGACCAGCTGAAGATCGCCCCCGGAACCGCCCTCGATCTCACCTCGCAGCTCCCCCGCTGCGACATCGATCGGCTTGGTTGGCTGAAGACCGGACCGGATGGGCATGTGACGCCCGAAAAAGCGCCGGAACTGGCGGTCCGCCTCCGCGGCTTCAACTTCACCCCCGGGACCTGGAGCCACAATTTCTACAAACTGACCCATGCCGAAATCGAAGAGCTGGCCGAACAGATCCGCCTGCGGGGCATGAACGTGGTGCGCATGCACTTTCTCGACAGCGCCCTCTGCGGCCTCGCCGGACTCCCGAAATCGGGGAAAGACCGCCTGAAGATCAACGAGGTGAAATTCGGCGCAACCCCGGAGGAGCTGCCGATCGACCCCGCCCAGCTCGACCGCTACGACTGGTTCGTCAAGTGCCTGCGTGATCGCGGCATCTACCTCTTCATCGACATCGTCAGCCACCACAGCGGCTGGACGAACGGCTCCGTGAAGCCCCCGATGCGCGAGAGCGCCCGCTACGGACTCTTCGTTTCCGACACCTACCGCAAGAACTGGCGGGCCGGTTTCGACTTCCTGATGAACCGGGTCAACCCTTACACCAAAACCCGGATGAAGGACGATCCGCAATTTGCCGCCATCACCTTCTTCAACGAGCAGGAGCACCTCTTCAACAGCAAGCACCTCGACGCCTTCACCCCCGAATGGCAGGCGTTCCGGCCCGGAGCTCCCGCCTTCTCCGAAGAGCTGCTGCGCGCCGATTCTCCCGACGGCGACGCCGCCCGGAAGTTCCTGCTGAACGGCGTCGACGCCATGAATCAATTCTACCTCGACGCCGCCCGCGAATCGGGCTATCAGGGCTTCGTCACCCTCTGGGATATGTTCATGCGCAACCTCGAAGGCATCGCCCGCGAACCGATGACGGCGGTTGCCATGCACACCTACCACGCGCATCCCGGGCAGACGAAGCTGGCTCCCGCCAACTACCGGCAGCGCCTCCACTACGGCGCCTGGCTTCGCAACAACATGGTCACCGTCTCCCAACGGAGCTCCATCGACTGGAACAACGCCTACCTCGGACGCGCCGCCGCCACCCGCAACTTCGGCAAACCCTTCTTCCTCACCGAGTATTCGCACACGGCCTACAACCGCTTCGTTCAGGAATCCGGTCCCCTGACCGGAGCCGTCGCCGCCCTCCAGGGCTGGGACGGCCTGATGCCCCACTCCAACCTGGTGAAGCTCTATTACCGGCCGATGCAGGGAATCAGCTTCGACGAAGCCCCCAACCCCATGGCCGCCCTGTCGTCGCTCTTCACCGCCTTTCTCTGGCAGCGCGGCGACGTCGCCGAGGCGAAGCACTCGGTCAACTTCCGGATTCCCCAAGAAAAGTATCTTTCACCCCAACTTCTCGACGCCGTCGGCAGCGGTTCCAGCGCCCTCTACCTCCTCACCCGGATCGGTTCGAGCTACGGCGACCGGACGCCCGACGCCACGCTGAACCTCCTCCCGCCCCGCTTCTCGGCGGCCCGCAGCTACGGCATGTACGTGATGCTGGAGAACGAGACCGACGCCCAGAAGGAGGTCCTGCGCTCGCTGGCCGGTGAATTGAAAACCAAAGGAATCCTCCCGCCGGGCAACCGGACCAACGTCAACGCCGGAATCCTCCAAAGCGAAACCGGCGAAATCACCGTCGACGTCCGCAACCACACCCTCACCGTCATCACCCCCCGCAGCGAAGCGGCGGTGCTGAAGAAAAATCAGCCGGTCCAACTGGACGCGCTGGAAATCCAGTCCGCCTCCGGCCCCTGCACCCTGGCGGCCATCTCCCTCGACGCCAAGCAGAGTCTCCGCGAAAGCAACCGCATCCTCCTCATCTACGGAACCATGGCCGCCGCCGAAAACGCCGTCTTCTCCACCGAAAACTTCGACGCCGAAATCGACATCGGCCGTCTGCAGCTTCTCATCCGTTCCGGCAAATTCCAAGTGACCCTCGCAACCAGTCGCCAAACCCCGCCCGAAGTCTACACCCTCAACTTGAACGGCACCCGCGAACGAAAACTCCCCGTCACTCTCGCCAACGGCAAACTTATCATCGCCGTCGATACTTCAAAGTTGGAGTTTGGCACTCCCTACTTCGAAATCGTCTATTGACTCCTGATATGGCTTAAGTGCGGTGTTTTCGACGGAGATGGAGCTGTCGGAAAACAATCCGCGTATTACAGCTGAATACTGTTCTTCTCCAATATGGCCTTGAGGTTGGCGAGATCGGCGTCGAATCTGGGGAGGACTTCATTCTCCATATGGGCGATGAGGGCGTCGAGCTGCTTGATGCCGTTCTCGACGGAGATGGAGCTGTCGGAGATTTTTCGTTGGATGTCGGCGACGGTGCGATAGAAGGCGCGGCTTTCGGCGAGGAGGATGGAGGGGGTTTCGAGAGTGGCGCTGGAGAATTTCATGCTTTCCCAGACGAAGGTATCGAGCTGGAAGGGGGCTTTGCGGGCGGGGAGTCCGCCGGTTTTGAGCTTTTCGATGTAGATGCGGACGTGCGAGAGGTTGTCGCGCAGCTCCTCCTTGAGGGAGAGGCGGAGGTAGTAGTTGCTTTTATCGCCCATGAGTTTTTCGTAGGCGATGGCCTGACGGAATCCCTGGTTGGCGGCGAGGTAGACGCCGGCGATGGTGGCGGCGAGGACGAAGATCTGGGTGACCCAGAAACTGACTTTGCGGACTTCGGTGGTGTCGACTTTTTTGGCTTCGACGGGACCGGCGGTTTCGATATGATTCGGCGACATGGCATACTCCCTGGTTGATGGAGAGAGAGTATACCATGCGCCGGGGAAAAAGCAAGCGTTTCTTCAAAATCCGGACGAAAATGAAGTTTCCGTGCCTCGAATCAACGGGGGCCTTGGCGGTTTTTTCGCTCAAAGCTGTAGATGCTGTTGCCGAGCGGAGTGATTTTCAGACCGGATGCATCGGCGGCAATCGTGCCGTCATCCCGGCTCCAGTAACAGTGGAATCTCCCCGTTGTCGTACGCCCGTCGCGGAAACTCCCCGTTTGCGACAGACGGATAAGACGCATGCCGGTGCGGTATGACGGCCCCAGCATTCGGATGAACACGTTTTGCGGCAGTGCCTTCCACGTAAAGAGTACTACGAGGGAGAACGAGCCGGCAAACAGCAGCCCCCAGGCCAACTTTCGATCAATGAATTTGAAGAGCCAGCAGCAAAGTGTCAAAAATGGAGCGGCAGGAAGCAGGATTCCGGCGAAGAACCAGTCATGGAGCCGCCAGCGGGGGATATGGATTTTGCTCGTGGTATCCACATAATCGATATGCCCGGCGCAGCAGGCGATGACGAGGATGAACAGCAGCACTCCGACTGCGAAGAACAACCGGTTCGGATGCTCCGCGTTCCATTTGGATAATTTGCGGAAAAACGGCGGTTCTTCTCCTTTTTCATACCGCTTTACGCAATGGTGATTGACGGTGTAAAATCCGATCGCGGCCAGAATATTGAGCGGAACCGACAGCAGTACCACCATCCAGCCGACGACCAGATAATTCAACGGATCGCCCCATAATTTTCCGGCGATATTTTGCGGGTAAAAGCCGGCCAGCATATCGTGCAATTGATACAGCATTCCGCAAGGTAGGGAGGCGGCGGAGATGAGCAATATCGGCCCCAGGATCGAAAACAGTATATACAGCTTTCGGGAATGCGGATGATAAAGCAGCCAGAGATAGAGAAAAATACTGTACAGAACGGAAATAATCGCCAGGTACAAATAAAAGTATTCGATATGATAGCAGAACATCCGGATAAATATACCCACCGCCAGTGGCCAGGCCCCGATCAGCAGCAGTACGACCATACATCCAGCCACCCACCCGAGGATTCCGGCGGATATCGCATAATAGGCGGCCAGGGCGTAATTTTTATTCGCTTGTTCCGATTCTTTCGAATCAGGTCCCATGTTTCGAGCTTACTCCTTCGGCTTCTGAAATTCAAGGGAGTTGATGATGCGCCCCAGAGTGGTTTTGCTCGCTTTGTAGAGGACCTTGGCGTCGTTGGCGGCGAGGGCCGTTGCATAGCCTTGCAGCATAATCATGTAATTCTCGTGGATCAAGACACAGGCTGAAGCCTGCATGTAGAGTTTGCGCCCTTCGCGCTCCTGTATGGTTTCAAATTCGAAGAACGAGGCGTCATCCCCCGCCAGCTTCGCTTTTCGGTAGGCGTGAAAACGGGAACCGGGCGGCATCAGCGTCTGCATCATTTCCCGGGTGTGGAATTTGGCTTGATCTTCCGGGGTCGGCAGGTTGCCTTCCAATTTTTTGACGACGACGGAGATGGATGTCGATTGCGCTTTCTGATTGACCACCTTGCTGTTCAAAAAGATGCAGACGATGTTGGCGCTTTCCGCTGTGCCCTCCCGCCAATCGGAGGGGTATTTGAAGCTGAAATCCAGTCCGTTGGCTTTGGCATTGCCGTTCGAGGTGAATTTCTTGAATTCGGCGGCACCGCAAAGCCACGTCGACAGCAGGAGAAAAAGCAGCAGATATTTCTTCATCGTTTATCCGGAATAATCGTCGTTGATGTTTGTTTTTAACGGTTTCGCTATTATGGTAGCATCGGCTCTCTGTATTTACCAGTTTTATCGAAAAGATTTTTCATTTTTTGAGTTAAGATGGCGGCGGGCTTGAAAATGTCCGGTTCGGCGCTATAGTTTATCTTCAGCCAAATTCAGGGAGAGGACTGTACATGCCGGATGTGTTTGCCGTAATTATGGCCGGGGGACGCGGCGAGCGCTTCTGGCCCCGTAGCCGGGTCGATACCCCGAAACAACTGCTGGAGTTCTTCGGCGAAGGCTCCCTCATCGAACAGACCGCCGCCCGCCTCAAGGGGCTGGTTCCCGATGAGCGCATTTTCATCATCACCAACCGGCGCTATGTGGAGCGCATCCGCAAGCAGCTGCCGCAGCTCCCCGCCGAAAACATCGTCGGCGAACCCTGTCCGCGCGACACCGCGCCCTGCGTCGCCCTCGCCGCCGGCATCGTCCGGGCGAAGGCGGGGGAGGGGGCGAACCCGGTGATGATCCTCCTCCCCGCCGACCACTATATCGGCGACGGCAAGGCGCTGCGTCATGATTTCGCCCTCGCCGCCGGATTGGCCGCCCGCGAGGAGGCCATCGTCACCATCGGCATTCCGCCCACCGGGCCGAGTCCCGATTACGGCTATATCGAGAGTGCGCCGGAGGGAACGGGCCCGTTCCGCCGGGTGTCGCGCTTCCTCGAAAAACCGACCGTCGAGGTCGCCGAACAGCTGCTGGCCAAAGGGAACTACCGCTGGAACAGCGGCATGTTCATCTTCTCCTCTGCCACCATTCGGCGGGAGCTGGGGGCGCATGCGCCGGACCTTCTCGAACTCTCCGACCGCCTGGCGGCGGCGTGGAGCAGCGGGAATTTCACCGCCGAGCTGGAGCGGGAGTTTCAGACGGCGCGGAAGATCTCCATCGACTACGCGGTGATGGAGCACGCCCGCGAAATCCGCATGCTCGAAGCCTCCTTCGACTGGGACGATATCGGCAACTGGAGTTCGCTCCGCAACCACCTCCCCCCCGACGAGGCCGGGAACGTGGTCCGGGCGGAGGCGGAATTGATCGGCTGCCGCGACTGTGTCGTCTTCTCGGATCAGCCCGGCCACCTGGTGGCGGGGATCGGATTGGAAGGAATGGTGGTGGTTCACACCGCCGACGCGACGCTGGTGGTTCCGGCGGCGCGCACCGCCGAGATCAAGGAGCTGCTGAAGCGGATCTCCGCCCGCGAAGGCGGCGAACGGCACCTCTAGGAAGGAAAGCATGGGCAGCCATCTGGAAAGGTTTCTCCGCTGGGATAACCTTCGCTTTTGCGTCTGGACTGCCGGCCATTCACAGGAAAAGGGCAACCGCCACCGGCATGAGGACTTCCTCGAACTGGTCTTCGTCCATACCGGAACCGCCATTCACGAGTGGCGGGGGCGGGAGCTGCCGATTCACCCGGGGCATATTTTCCTGATTCCCGAATGCTGCGAGCACCGCTACCGGAACGCCCGCGAGATGGAGATTTACAACATCCTCTTCACCCGCGACTTCCTCGACTATATCAGCAGCGATCTGCGGGGACTCCCCAACTACCAGCTGCTCTTCAACCTGGAGGGAATGACCGACGCCCCCCTCCTGGAGTTGGAGGCGGATCGCTTCCCCGACGTCGTCGGCATCCTCGAGGAGATCATCGCCGAGCAGAAGGCGGATCTGCCGGGGGGGAGAATGGCGGTGCTGGCGGGATTGTTGCGCGTGTTTCTTTTCTTCTTCCGCCACGCGCGCCCGGTGGGAGGGGCGACGCCCGATTCGGCCGGTTCGCACGCCAGCCGGATCAGCCGGCTATTGGCCGCCCTCGACCAGCGCTACCGCGAACCCTGGAGCCTCGATAAAATGGCGGCCTTCGTCCACATGTCGACGGTCAACTTCCGGCAGGAGTTCAAGCGCCTGACCGGCTTTTCGCCGGTCGATTACTTGCTCAATACCCGGCTGGAGAAGGCCTCGCACCTCCTCCAGCTCCCCGGCCGGACCATCGCCGAGATCGCCGAACTCGCCGGCTTCAGCGACAGCAACTACTTCGCCCGCCAGTTCCGCCGCCGCTACGCAGTCACCCCCAGCGGCTACCGCCGCCTCTCCGGCCCCCACCGAAACTGAGAATCCTTGTAATTTTAACATTGAATGTTGAAATTACAAGGATTTTAGCTTGTAATCCGGTTCTTTTATGATATTGTAGTTGCCGGAGAAATGGAGGTATCAGGATGATTGAACGGCATTTGAGCCCGGCAATTCGGAAGGCGGCGGCGAAGTATCCGGTGGTGGCGGTTACCGGGCCGCGCCAGTCGGGGAAGACGACCTTGTGCCGGGAACTGTTCCCGGACTACACCTATGTCAACCTGGAACGCCTGGAAACGCGCGATTTTGCCAAGAGCGACCCGAACGGATTTCTAGCCCGTTATTCGGAGGAACGGGTGATTCTGGATGAGGTCCAACGGGTTCCGGAGCTCTTCAGTTATATCATGCCGCTGGTGGATGAACGTAGGAAAATGGGAGAGTTCATCCTGACCGGTTCGCAGAATTTTCACCTGATGGAATCGATCTCGCAATCTCTGGCCGGGCGTTGCGCGACCTTCAAGCTGCTGCCCTTTTCCACGCGGGAATTGCTGGGGGTGGAGAATCTGGATTGCTTTCGGCCCGGCGAAGCGGCGACTCCCCCTGTTCCTCCATCGGATTGTTACGGGCAACTCTTCAAAGGCGGATATCCGCCGCTGTATGACCGCGATCTCGAACCGACCGACTGGCTCGGCAACTACACCCGTACCTATCTCGACCGCGACGTGCGCACCCTGGTCAACGTCGGCGACCTCGACACCTTTGAGCGCTTTCTGCGGCTTTGCGCCGGACGCACCGGGCAATTGCTCGATATGACTTCACTGGCGAACGATACCGGTGTTTCGGTGCCGACGGTCAAGCGGTGGCTGTCGCTGCTGACGTCGAGTTATGTATTGTTTCTTCTGCAACCGCATCACCGGAATTTCAATAAGCGCCTGATCCGGAGTCCGAAGCTCTATTTTTACGACACCGGGCTCGTCTGCTATCTCCTGGGAATCCGTTCCACGGCGGAACTGGAGTTTCATAGTCTGCGCGGAAATATCTTTGAAACACACGTGGTTTCCGGTTTCTTCAAAGCCGGAATGAATGCCGGAGTCGAACCGCGTCTTTACTTCTGGCGCGACTCCTCCGGGAATGAAGTCGACCTCCTGATCGAGGACGGCGAACGGTTGTATCCGATCGAAATCAAATCGGCGAAAACCGTTTCGGGCAGCATGTTTTCCGGCCTCTCCTACTGGTCGGAGCTGAACGGCAGCCGCGAAGCCATGCTGATTACCGGCGGCGACGAAGCCTACACGCGAAACGGCGTAGCCGTCCGGCCGTGGTTCCTGGTTTAAATCCTTGTAATTTTAATATTAAATGTTAAGATTACAAGGATTCCGTTTGCTTCCTGTCTATGGTGCATATCA